>JAADFA010000115.1 GCA_013153135.1 Chloroflexota bacterium | reverse complement strand
AAAGTCCCGCGCGTCCTTCGCATCGTGCCCGCGCTCCCGCGCACGGCCAGCGGCAAGATCCGCCGGGCCGAGGTGCGCGCGTGGTTCGAGGACACGGATGAATAATGGGAAAAAGGGAGGTAATGAAAAATAACTCATTAAGAGCTCGTACCTTTGTCTTATGGCTTTTAGGATATATTTTAGGACTTTTATGCTATGCGTGCGTGGGGCTACTAAAAAGAGCCATTATGGAACTTGCGGGGGTGAAGGTATATATCTGCAATGTTCATCCATACACATTGAGTTTTTACTATGTCTTCTATCCAGGCAAAATTGTCCGCCGTGCTCTAATTGGCCACCTCTTTCGCCTTCTGTGTCCACCTGAAAGGATTCCCGCGTGTGCATTCACGGTTGGCGTTTTGGCCTTCCTAATAAGCCTGGGAATCATCCTATTCTGGGCTGTCAAAAGCCCTCTCTCCTTTGAACAGCGTGTGCGCTTGAGTCTTATCTTGGCCATCTCCCCTTTCTTCACTATGCAATGGGCTTGGGATCTAGGCCGTTTGGATTTGCTTAACTGGGCCTTGACTCTTTGTATATCAGCCATTATTCTTCATGCTTCCAATATTGGCCGTAAACTATGCATACCATTCATAGTTGTGTTGATTCTCATCCATGAAAACGCTGTGCTTTTCCACTTATCCTGTGGGTTGGATATAAGCAATATAGCCGAAGAATGTTTCTTCTCTGCCTCGCGAGTAGCGTAGCTTTTGGTGGGATGGTTGTCTTTGGAGGGACAGTCTCTATATCCACCCTAGAAATGTGGCGTCAAAATATACCAGCCTTCCTCAAACCTGATAGCATCCTCGACACCACCATATGGCTTTATTCAATCCATGAACGTCTCAAAGATACGTATGAGTACATCGTTGTGCGGGGAGGCTTGGTCAAAGATCGCGTAGTTTTGCTGATTCCACTCGTGGGTTTGGCTTTGTACTCCAATTTCAGGCGGATTCTGCGTAGCGATCGAAACGCAGTCACTGTCTTTTTGCCCTATGTTTTGCTTTTCTTTCTAGGCGCGGACTATGCTCGTTGGCAGTCTCATCTTGTCTTCGCCTGTTTCCTGGTTCTCTTGCTGCTCTTGCACCTGGAGCAAGAACAAATGCGGACGCGCTGGATACCTATATCAAAACCCGAGATATCATTTTACCTGTTGCAGGCGTTTCTTGGTGGTCCATATGGGTATATGTTTACGTTTCCCTTGCCTCCGTGGCTTTGGATAGGTGTTCTTTCCAGGTATATGCACTAACCTTCGTGCAAGACGGTCAAGATGCGCTCCAAGGTTGATGGGCTCCCTGCGGCGATGAGGTGCCCCCGGACGCGGCGATAATCACGGCCAGGCTGTAGAGGAAAGAACGGCGTCCCTTCAAACGTATGTACTACACCACCGGCTTCTTGCACCAACAACACACCTGCTGCCGCGTCCCACAAGCGGGGTGCACAATCTACAGCCGCGAGGGTCGCGCCTTGGGCAACGAGCGCTTGCTGCCAGACGCCCGAGCCCACCGCGCGCACTTTCCACGGCCATGGCCGACAGCGGAAAGGCCGTGCAGACGGCCAACACACACCTAACAGCGCGACACCATGCTCTGGCGGTTCAGGTCGCACGTGAAGCAGTTCGCCATTCAGCCACGCACCACGGCCCCGCCAGGCGCTATACAGCTCACCTAAGACCGGGAAGTACGCGGCCGCGACGAGCGGATGTCCGGTTTCATCTACATACGCGACCGAAACACCCCACAAGGGAAGCCCAAAGACGAAGTTGTGTGTACCATCTAGAGGGTCCACCACCCACGCCCCGCGCGCGTCTGCAGGATACACCGCACCACCTTCTTCGGTTAGGAGCACCGCCTTGGGATCCGCCGCGTGCAATAAGCGCCGGGCCAGGGCATCCGCACGCGTATCCGCTTGACTTACGAGGGTACGGTCGGCCTTGCGCCGCGCGGCGGTTCCCTGGAGATGGAACGCATCAAGTAGCATCGCACCTACATGGCGCGCGACGCTGCGCGCGAGCTCAAAACGAGTTTCTGGGTCCATGGTCTCGCCTCGTATGGGATGGCCCCTCGGGCACGAGGAATTATACTTCGACCTCGCGTAAGGCGTGATGTATAATAGCCGGGCTATCTCCGGTACGTGTGTGCCGTCTTTGGTCCTGGAGGAGCGATGAGTCAGCAACAACCTCGCTTGTGCCCGGTGTGCGGGTCGCCCGTACCCGACGATGCAGAGGTTTGTCCCGTTTGCGGCGCGAGTTTAGCCGAGGGAGCCGAAGGAGGCACGGCGCCGAGTGCGCCGACCCCGCCGTTGAGCGAAGGGCGTTTCCCCGAGATCACGATGAGTTTGCCCATGGCCTTGCTGTTCTTAGCCTTCTTCGTAGCCTTGGGCGCGGGCGCGGTGTACGTAGTCCTGAGCCGAACCAACCGCATTGTGGAACCGACCCCTGTGCCGACCGATACGCCGACCATGACGCCCACGCTCTCACCCACGCCGCCCCCGCCCACGCCGACCAATACGCCCATCCCAACGCCAACGCCCTTGACCTACATTGTCAAGAAAAACGATACCTGCCTCTCCATTGCCCTGTTCTTTGATGTGTCGGTCCGCTCAATCGTACTGCTTAATAACCTCGACCCGAACTGCACCCTCTATGAAGGCCAAAAGCTACTCATCCCCCAACCGACGCCCACGCCAACCCCTCCACCCACGGCCACGTTGAGCCCGGCCGAGGCCACGGGTACCGCGTGCAGCAAGGTGACGTATCGCGTCAAAGCCAACGATACCCTCTCAAGCATCGCGCTCAATTACAACGTGCCCAAAGAAGCCATCAAAGAATGGAACGGCCTGGTCAACGACGTGGTCTTTGAAGACCAGGTGCTCATCATTCCGCTGTGTATGCGGAACCCAACACCCGGACCGACGCCTACGCCCACGCCACCACCCCCATACCCGCCGCCGGAATTGCTCTTGCCTCCCGACGGCGCGGTTTATGACGCGGATAGCCCTGTGACGTTGCAATGGGCTTCGGTGGGCGAGCTGCGACCCAATGAGGCTTATGCCGTCACCGTAATCGACATTACGGCGGATGAAGAGCGCCGCCTGGTCGCATACGTGACCGATACGAAATTCGTCGTACCCGAGTCGTTCCGCCATACTGAGCCCAAGCCCCACGTCTATCGCTGGTCGGTGCTCCCTGTGCGTCAAGAAGGTACAGATGAACACGGCGATCCCATTTGGGTGCCCGCGGGTGAGGTGAGCGAGACGCGCACCTTTGTGTGGCAAGGGCTTCCGGCTGGACCTGGCCCCACGGCCACACCCGCCGCGCCCTAGCAGTACGCGTTGACCGCCCCGGCGGGATTCCGGGGCGGTCTGTGTTTTCACCCCCCTTCCTTCGAGGATTGCTGGTCTTTGTCCGGTGTCGCGGGGTGCCAGGGCTCCAGATCGGCCCAGTTCGGTCCGACCTTGGCATCAGCCACCAAGGGAACCGCGAGCTGCACAACCGATTCCATGGTGTCTTTGACCAACGCAGCCGTGGTGTCCAATTCATCCTTGGGGACCTCGAGATCGAGCTCGTCATGGACCTGCAACAACAACCGCGCGCCCGATCCCGATGCTCGCAGGCGCTCATCCACGGCCAACATGGCTTTCTTGAGGATGTCGGCTGCCGACCCCTGAATGGGTGCGTTGATAGCTTCTCGCTCGGCCCGTCGCCGTGTGTTGATGTTGATATCCGGGTTTTGCAGTTCGGGGAAGTAGCGCTTTCGGCCGAATAATGTAGTAACATATCCTTGCTGATACGCCTGCCGCAACACGCGGTCGATGTATTCGCGTACCTTCGGGAAACGACGGAAGTACGCTTCGACGAAGGCACGCGCCTGTTCGAGCGGGATGCCGACGGTTTGGCTCAGGCCGTAAGGGGTCATGCCATAAATTAGACCAAAATTTACGGCTTTAGCCAAACGGCGTTGCTCAGGCGTCACCTGATCAATGGGTACTCCGAAGATCACCGCCGCAGTGGCCGCGTGGATGTCTTGCCCCGCACGAAAAGCCGCGATCATGTTTTCATCGCCCGACATGTGCGCGACAATGCGCAGCTCAATTTGTGAATAATCCACTGAAAGCCATACATAGCCTGGCGCTGCAACGAACGCGCGGCGCACTTCGCGGCCTAAGGCCGTGCGGATGGGGATGTTCTGCAGGTTGGGATTTTGCGAAACAATGCGCCCCGTGACAGTGCCGGTTTGGTTATAGGTTGTGTGCACCCGACCTGTCTCGGGATGAATCTGTTCTTGCAACGCAAGCACATAGGTGGAAAGCAACTTGCTTAGCTCCCGGTGCTCTAAAATCCACGCGACCACAGGGTGCTGATCCCGCATGGCCTCGAGCACTTCGGCCGCGGTGGTGTACAGCCCGCTGGACGTGCGTTTGGTTCCAGGTGGCGGTTGCAATTTGAGACGCTCGTACAGCACGTGAGCCAACTGGTGGGGTGAATTAAGGTTGAAAGGCTCGCCTACTGCCTCAAAAATTTTGGCTTCCAGCGCGCGCAACCGCTCTCGCAACGATGCGGCCAGCTTCTGGAGGTACGCCTGATCGAGCGCGACGCCGGTCATTTCCATGCGGGCGAGGACCGGCACCAGGGGCATTTCCAATTCACGAAGCAAGTGCGCAACTTCGCGCGCTTCAAGATCGCGTTGCAGGACCGGAAGAAGGCGCAGCACCACCGCGACGTCTGCCGCGGCATAGGGCGCGGCCTGCTCGATGGGTACCTGGTCCATGCTCTTCTGTTGTCGACCTTTGCCAATGAGTTCGTGGATTTCGGTCATCTGGATCCCCAGCCGCGCCCAGGCCAGGTTCTTCAGGCCCAAATTGCGGCTCGCGGGGTCGCAAAGCCATTCCGCAATCATGGTGTCAAAGGTCAACGGTGCAGGCCACAACCCATGCCGCGCGAGTACGACCAGGTCAAACTTGACATTATGGCCAACTTTGCCCCGCCGCGGATCCGTCAAGGCCGGGGCCAACGCGTCCCGCACCGTTTCCCAGGGCAACTGGCGGCCCTCCCGATGCCCTAAGGGAATGTAATACCCATGGTGCGGGTCCACCGCGAGGGAAATGCCCACCAGGCGGGCGCGCATCTTATCCAGGGTATCGGTCTCCGTATCAATGGCGATATGCTCGGCCTGGTTTAGGCGTTCCACCAGGGCGGCGAGCTTAGCCTCATCGTCGACGATGGTGGTGGTGAGGTCGGGCACGCCCGCATGGGGTGTAGTCGTTACAGTGATCGCCGCATCGTCATTGAACAAGCGCAGCTGTTGCCCTTCACCGCTAGACTCGGCTTGCTGCAGCTGCTGCAACCATTGTGTCCAACGGCGGAACAGGGAGCGGAATTCCAGTTCTCGGAATAAACGATCAATGGCCTCGAGATCCCCTTGGCCTACGCGCGCGCGTTCTAAGTCCAAGTTGACGCCGGGTAAGTCGGTCAAGATTTTGGCCAGGCGACGGCTTAAGTAAGCTTGCTCGCGGTAGGTTTCTAGCTTTTTGCGCAGACCCTTAGAGAGCTCGTGAAGGTGCGCGTAGATGCCATCCAAATCACCATAGGCGCGTAGCAGGCGCACCGCGGTCTTCGGACCAATGCCAGGTACGCCAGGGATGTTGTCCGATTTGTCACCGACAAGGGCTTTGTAATCCACAACCTGTTCAGGCCGAATACCCAAGGTCTGCTCCACGCGTTCGGGGGTATAGTCTTCCGCGTCGGAAAGACGACGGCCGGGCAACGTTACGATAATGCGTGGACGAACGAGCTGGAGCAGATCGCGGTCGCCCGTAATAATCTTGACCCCAAGGTCGTGCTGCTTCACCGTGCGGAACGCGACCGTGCCCAGCACATCGTCGGCCTCATAGCCATCTTTCTCTAGGATGGGGAAGCCAAACGCGGTCACGATCTCGCGAATGCGGTCCATCTGGGGCCGCATTTCTTCGGGCATTTTGGCGCGTGTGGCCTTGTATTCGGGATAAATTTCATCTCGAAAGCTACGCCCTGCATCGAAGGCGACCGCGAGATAGGACGGCTGTTCTTGCTCGAGAATGCGCAACAAGATGGAGGTAAACCCATACACCGCGGCGGTAGGTTCGCCGCGTGAAGTTAACCATCGGCGAGCAGCATCCTCGGCGCCCCCGGTAAGGGCGAAGTAGGCTCGGTACGCGAGGGCGTGCCCATCCAAAAGGTAAAGTTTGGGAATCATGGTTCGCCTCGCGGCAGGGCTCAGGGCCCTGGGGTATCGTATAAGGGTGGCGGTGGGAGATCGCGCTCGCTAAAGGAAGCGCTAACGTCTTCGGGCTCAACGGGCCGTGGGGGTGGGATCTCTTCAGGTCGGAAAAGGGGCTTTCGCGCTTCGGGTGGCAGGGCCATGGCCTCGTCGGCCAAAGCTTCGGCCGAAAAACCGAACAAGTCCACGTCAACCTGCTCGTCTTGCCACGGCCCTTCTGGCGAGAGCAGCGCGCGAATCAAGGCTTCAGCTTCGTCGCGCATGGACGCGTAGGGAAAGCTACCCTGGCCAACTAAAACTAGGCTCAACGTGCGCGTGAAGGGCCGTAGATAAAGCCAATACGTTTCGGGCTGTTGGGATTCGGGCGGCGTCAACCACAAAACCCGCTCATGCCGTGGGTGGCGATTGGGCGAGAGGGACATTAAGCGCCGCAGTACCGAGCTCCAAACCAAGGCGGGCAGGTCCCCCTTACGCCAGCGGGGACGGCCCTCGGTGCTCCAGATCAGCACGGCCCGCGCGTGCAGTTGTGGCCAGCGGCTTTCAAGGGTGACGTCGATCCAATCCCATAAATTGGGAGGCGTGGCTGGCAGTTCAGCTTGACTCGGCCCATAGAGGACGTCGTAGTCGGGCCGTGCGAGCTGATCGAGAACCAATAACCAACGCTCGGGCGCGAGCTCCCGATCTTCGATGCGATCGGGGGCCAAGCGACTGACCCACGGCGGCACGCGGTGACCTGGCGCCCTCAGCACAATAAGACGACCACGGCTGACCGCGCTGCGCCACTCTGTGAACCATTGGAGCAGTACAGGCCAACGGATTTTCTGCTCTTCAGGTCGAGGGAAGTCGGCTAAATCCAAAATGACCAACTCAGGCTGCGGATGGTCCAACAACGCGCTGCGCACTTCGGCCCAGTCGGTCACCACATGCAACGACCATCCCCGTGGTCCTTGCTGTTGAAAGATCCACTCGAGCGAGGCTCGTAGCCGCGGATCACGACTGAGCAGTAATGCGCGTGGGGTACTCATGCATCCCTCACCAGCTTGCGCATAAGATCAAGAAATTCTCGCCATTCTTCTTCGAAGAAATGGACAGTTACTTGGCCTAATTCTAAATGATACGTCACTTCGCCATCAGGTTCTTGGGCACGCCAAGCCTGATAGTTCTTGGTCTCAGCAAGTTCGGTAATCTCCGGCTCGGATGAGTGAACGTGCAATTGCATCCTAGTGCCTCCTTGTGCGCGTTGGGCCTTGAGGCGTGCGGACGTTCTGGTTTTTTGATTATACCCCGCTTGTTCCCGCACGCCACCGGCGGAAGTTGGTACGAAGGGTTTGCCACAGCCGTGCGCGGCGGCTCGGGGGCTTGCTCTGCCGTTCGTGAACTGGGGTTTCGTCTTCGGGCCAGGGGTTGAGGTCGAACATTTTACGGATAATATAGCGCAGGAGCAGCTTGCCCGATGCGACCAAAGGGGCCGCGAGCATAAAGCCCAAAAAGCCGATCAAATCGGCCGCGAGCAAGGCGGTGATCAGCACCGCGGCCGGATGAACACCCAACGCGCGACCAAAGAAGCGAGGCATGACGATGTTATCAAAGATTTGGTCCAAAAACATGATCACCGCGATGACAAGGACCGCGTGTTTCCAAGGGGTAATGCCCCAAAAGTTCTCAGGTTGCAGGGTGATGACAAAGGCCAAGATAATATAAACGACCATTGGCCCAATGTAAGGGATAAACCGGGCGATGCCGACCAAGAAAGCCAAGCCCAGGCTATACCGCACACCGAGCACGGTCAAAACGAGCGCGGCAAGGAGGCTCATCGCGACAAAAGCGGTGAACTGGCCGCGCAAGAAGGTATTCCAAATCCGGCCGAGCTCGTGGGCCAGCCGACGTAAATCTTGGCCGTAGCGCGGCAAATCCAGGGGGATCAACGATAGCTGAACTGGATCTGATTCTGCGAGCAAAAAGAAGGAAATAAGCAAGATAAAACCTAGCCAACCAATAATGGCTAGCGTCCGAGTGGCGACAAAGCTGACCAACACGCCCAACTGGCCCAGCACGGGTTGAACCAGGCTGATGAACTGTTGACTTAGGGCCGGGAGGTCGTATTGGCCGAGATCATAGGTAAAGGGCCCAACGCGGATAACCTGATTGGAGAGCCGTTCGGCCAGTGCGGGCAGGTCCGCGGTGAAAAAGTCGGAGACCAGCTGGTACAGGCTCTGGAATTGCTGAATCAACGCGAGGCCGCTCAAGATGAGTCCGGCCAAAAGCAGGCCCACGATGACGAGGTATACCAAGGTCACGGACGCGCGCCAAGAAAGGGGAGTATGCCGCGCGACCCAAGCGCACAGGGGGTAGAGCAGATAGGCCAAGACGCCCGCGAGGATGAGGGGAGCGATATAGTCCCGAAAGCGGATCAAGAGCCCCGCGAAGATAGCAACCATGGTTAGCCCGACCACCAGCTTGGTCGTCGGGCTCCATGGCGGTGATTCCACCGCTACGGACGAGGGGTCAGAGGGCTTTGCTGGGTCCATGGGTGCGTTTGCTCGCTCCCTTATCAGGGTACCACAAAATTGTCCGGTGCGCGGGGGTTATGAGGTAAATGAAGGCTAAAAATTCCCGCGCGATGAATGGGCTATCTGGTTCGCGCGCGTGCCCGATGGCGTGGGCGCTGGTCTTCGTGCCATGTCCATCCAACTTTGCTAGCGAAATTGGCGATATCGATGCAGAACTGCGGCGCTTCGCCCTGAGGTTCGAAATGAATTTGCGCGTCCTGAGAGTCGATTGAGGCTGCAATCGGTGCTTCATTACCTTGCACTTGTAGGGTCTGCCCGGGATGTTGCCAGTGAATTTGGTAATGAGGCAAGTGCTCCCGCATGTAAACTTCAAACATAAAACCATTCCCAATACGCGGTTGTTTAAGTATCTGACGTAGATAGGGGACTAAATGCCTCAATTGCTTCCAGTCTTTATCTTGCAAGGCACGCTCAAGTTGTCTTAGCCATGGCTGAAACAAGGAATACTTTCCGTAGAGATCCAATAGAAGGGAAGCCTGGGCGCGCAATTCATCTCTTTGACGCTCAAGCTCGGTAAGGCGCTCAAGGAGTTCTTTAGAGTCAGTCAACGAGCGGAGACGTTGGTATTCGTGGTAGCTCAAGAAGTGCTTAATTTCCTTTAGTCGGCGGGCGATATCTGCCGATAATTCTGTTTCTCGTGGCGCCAACTGCGAGGTAAAACGGCGCCAATTTGGGCGTTCTATTTGATCATCTTGTTCATCGGTCAGCGCGGCAAAATTGGACTCAACTTGGACAGAGGCGAGGTCTTGCATCAAATTATTCTTTGACGCAAGGTATTCTAGCTGCCTGTTCAAAGATTGGATATCATTCCTCAATTCGTGCCAAAGATCTGTTTGAGCTAGATTGTACTGTTCTATACGTTGTTCAACTTGATTCAATTTATCAACGATTCGCTCCAAATCATAGCGGAATAAATGCAAGTTTTGTCTTGCAAGCCTTAGTTTACGATTGAATGTATGGATGTCGTGCATCAATCGTTGTTTGCGTTCTTGGCGTAACGTCTGGCGCTGTTGTAACTCCCTTTCCAACTGGGCCAGGGCCAAGGCAATTCTGCTCATATCACGCATATTTCCGTTCCGGATTGCCGAGCGCAAATTTTCCAGCTCGGCCTTGATGTCGTTATCCCACCTTGACAGGGCCACTTCCAGGCGGGAAAAGCGGGTCAAGATTTCTTCAAACAAACGGCGCAGATTTTCATATCGCCGTGCCTCCTCTCGTTGGTTGTAGGAAAGATGACCGCGGCTCATGAGGTTACCCTCCTAGGACGAGGCATATTCTGCAGAAGACGCTGGAATTGGGGATTTTGTACAGGATAAAACAACGAACATGGGAACCATAACGCTAATAAGGCAGCAATGGACATCATGAGCAAAACGAACGATTTGGCGAATGAAAGTGATAAGGATGAAAATTTGAGCATAATTGTTGTGGCAGTCAACAACAACATAATCGAATAGAGAGGAATTTGGCTTAAGTATACAGCCACGGCAAGAAACGAGAGCGGCATCAACATGATTAAGGTTGATAAGCATCCCACAGCGCCTACAACGCTTTTGAAATTCAAGCCGTTCCTGAAGTACGCCGCGGCCGAGCTGATAACGACATATACTATTAGAATAAGAAAAGAAATTGCCATTATATCTGTTGCGTTCATCTGTAAAGAAAGGGGATTCTCTAAATAAGAGTATGTAAAATGTACAATAAGCCCTAACCACAGCCAGGGAAACAGGATGCCCAGTAGGCGACATACAAAACGGCTTCGGAGGCACGAACTGAAAGGATAAATCCCGATCCCTAGGGCCACAGCTAGCAGGAGCGGCGATGTTACCC
>JAADFA010000054.1 GCA_013153135.1 Chloroflexota bacterium | reverse complement strand
TTCCTGCATGGGCCGATACCCACCGAGCCCTCCCTTCTTCGCCTTCGCTATCGGCTCACACACCGACTAAACTGAAATACACTCCACCTCAGCAGGACTGTTGACGCGAACTTGGAGCGGTGCTACAATAGGAAGCGCCATGGGCGCATAGCTCAATGGTAGAGCAGCGGCCTTTTAAGCCGTTGGTTGCAGGTTCGAGTCCTGCTGCGCCCATGCTTGTGTCGGGGCGTAGCTCAGCCCGGATAGAGCGCACGGTTCGGGTCCGTGAGGCCGGCGGTTCAAATCCGCCCGCCCCGACTATACAGACAGGTCAGGTGGGGCAGCCCACCCCGCCGTCAAAGGCGATGATGGAGACGAGTAAGCTCGGGTCGTGGGCCCACAGCGAGCCCGGGATGGTGAGAGCCGGGCGGCAGCCGCCGAGCCGAAAATCCCTCCGGAGCCGCGACCTGAAACCCGCCCCGCGGGGAGTAGGGGAAGCCGGTCTCGCCCACCGTTACCTGGGCGCAGGGATCAACGGGCATCGCCCGGGCGTCCCTGACTGAGGGCCCTATAGCGTTGAACATGGGCGCGCTAGGGAAGCAGGGTGGTACCGCGGAGGTCACACCGCCTTCGTCCCTGACGAGGCGGTGTTTTTTGTTTAAATCCCTATCCTCTACCCATAAGACGTGGAGGAGGTGCGTATGCCATTCCAACCCGTCTCGGCCAAACCTCATTGGCCTACGATGGAAGAAGAAATCTTGGCCTTTTGGAAGGAACGCGACATCCCCAAGAAGCAAGTGGAGATGCGTGAAGGCGGGCCGGAATTCGTCTTCTATGAAGGTCCACCTACGGCCAACGGCGCGCCGGGCGTGCACCACGTCTTTTCCCGGGCTTATAAGGATATGTTCCCTCGCTTCTGGGCCATGAACGGGTATCACGCGTTGCGTCGCGGCGGATGGGATACCCATGGTCTGCCCGTGGAAATCGAGGTAGAAAAAGCGCACGGCTTTAAGACTAAACGCGAGATTGAAAACTACGGTGTGGCCAAGTTCAACGAGGAATGCCGCGCTTCGGTCTTCAAGTACATCAAAGAATGGGAGCGCTTGACTGAGCGTATCGCGTTTTGGGTGGACCTGGAGAACGCGTACGTCACCTATCACAACACCTACATCGAGAGCATCTGGTGGATCCTAAAAAATTTCTGGGACCGTGGTCTGCTTTATCAAGATTTCAAGGTCGTGCCGTACTGCCCCCGCTGCGGCACTCCCCTGGCTGATCACGAGGTCGCCCAGGGATATCAAATCACTACCGACCCCTCCATTTTCGTGCGTCTTCCTCTGACCGACGAGCCCGATACCGCGCTGCTTATCTGGACCACGACCCCCTGGACCCTGCCCGCGAACGTCGCGGTCGCGGCTCATCCCGAATTCACCTATGTCAAGATCGCCCGCACCCGGGAGGACGGCCAGCGAGAATACCTCATTGTAGCCAAGGAGCGCGTGGAGGCGGTCTTCGGCGATGAACCCGTCGAGATCGTCGAGGAGTTCCCCGGGACCGCGCTGGAAGGCCGGACGTATCAACCTCTATACACCTTCTTGGATCCAGGCGATAAACCCGCTTACTTGGTCGTCATGGCCGAGTTCGTTACCCTGGACGAGGGCACGGGGCTGGTCCACATGGCGCCCGCCTTCGGCGCGGAAGATATGGAGATGGCTCGAAAGTACGGTTTGCCCGTATTCATCACGGTCGATGACGAAGGCAAGTTCATCCCCGCAGTCAAACCATGGGCGGGCATGTTTGTCAAGGACGCGGACCCTCTCATCATCGAGGACCTACGCCAGCGAGGGCTTTTGTTCCGCGAGGGCCTGTATGAACACATGTATCCCTTCTGCTGGCGCTGCAAGACTCCTCTGCTCTATTACGCGCGCACGTCGTGGTTTATCGCGACCAGCCGCTTCAAGGATAAGCTGCTGGAAAACAACGAACGCATCAACTGGGTACCTGAACACATCAAGCACGGCCGTTTCGGGAATTGGCTGGCTAACAATGTAGACTGGGCGTTGAGCCGGAACCGATTCTGGGGCACACCCTTGCCCATTTGGGTGTGCGATAACCCCGAGTGCGGCCACAAGGAACTCATCGGTTCAGTAGCTGACCTGGAAGCACGCGCCGGCCGCGATTTGAGCGATCTGGACTTGCACCGGCCTTATGTGGATGAAATCACCTTTGAGTGTCCCGTGTGCCGTCAGGGCACCATGCGCCGCGTGCCCGAGGTCATCGACGTGTGGTTTGATTCGGGCGCGATGCCCGTAGCCCAATGGCACTATCCTTTCGAGAACCAGGATATGTTCAAACGCCAGTTCCCCGCGGACTTCATTTGCGAAGGCGTGGACCAAACCCGGGGTTGGTTCTACTCCCTGCATGCTATCAGCACGTTGCTCTTTGGGCGGGAAGCGTATAAAAATGTCATCTCTCTTGGGTTGATTTTGGATGAGAAGGGCGAGAAGATGTCCAAGTCTAAAGGCAACGTGGTCGACCCGTGGGACGTGATCAATGAACATGGCTCGGATGCTTTGCGATGGTACATGTACACTGTCGCGCCACCGGGGGATGACCGACGCTTCTCGGTAAAGTTGGTTGGTGAGACAGTGCGGCGTTTCTTTTTACCTTTGTGGAATGTATACGTATTCTTCGTTACCTACGCGAACTTGGACGGCTGGGCGCCCGATGCATCCCGCAAACCCAAGTATTCTGTGTTGGATCGTTGGCTGCGTTCGGAACTGCACACCTTGGTCCGGGATGTGACCGAAGCCTATCGGAATTACGACGCGCCGCGAGCAACACGGCCAATCCAGGAGTTCGTTGTCGAGAAGCTCTCGCAGTGGTACGTGCGTCGCTCGCGGCGGCGCTTTTGGAAGAACGATTCCGATGAAGACAAGTACGCGGCCTATGCGACGTTATACGAAGCTTTGGTCACCCTAGCCCAGCTGCTCGCGCCTGCAGCGCCTTTCTTGGCTGAGGCTCTTTACCAGAATTTGGTCCGCTCGGTGGAGCCCGACGCGCCCGAATCGGTGCACCTGACCGATTGGCCCGAACCCGACCTGGAGGCCATCGATGAGGAGCTCAACAAAGAGATGGCCTTGGTCATGCGCCTAGCCTCGTTAGGCTTGGCCGCGCGAACAAAAGCCCGTATCAAAGTGCGCCAGCCGTTGCCCGAAGCCGCGTTCGCGGTTGGCCGGGTGGATGAACGAACGGTTATTGAACGGTTCGCGGACCTACTGGCCGAGGAGCTCAACGTCAAGCGCGTACGCGCGTTGGATTTGGCGAACGAGATGGTGCGCCTCTCGCTTCACCCGCGAGCGGACAAACTCGGCCCGCGGTTCAAGAAACGCTTCCCCAAGGTGCAGGCTGCCATCCGGCAGTTGGATGCACGCCAGATCGCGCCGCGCGTGCTCATGGGCCAAGGTTTCGAGGTGGAAGTGGATGGCGAGCGCGTGCCCATCGCACCGGATGAGGTTGAGGTGCGGATGGACGTGGCTGAAGGCTTCGCGGCCGTTCGGGAAGGCCCTTATGTGGCCATGGTCGATACGCACGTCACACCCGACTTGCGTGCGGAAGGCCTCGCGCGAGAATTCGTCCGGCGGGTGCAAGATATGCGCAAGCGGGTTGGCCTCGAAGTTTCAGACCGCATCCGACTGTGCTATACCGATGCGACGCCCGAGCTCGAGCAGGCGCTTATGCAACATCGGGATTACATCATGAATGAGGTATTGGCTGTTGTGTTCGAGCCCACCGAGCCACCAACGGATGCCCACGTAGAGACGTTCACTTTTGACGACCAACGCGTCACCGTGGGCTTGGCCAAAGTCGGTTGATGAGCTCGACCCCTACGTACAGACACGCCCGGAGCGCGCAGCTCCGGGCGTGTTGGTTTAGGCAGCCATGAGCTGCTCAAGCGCCACGGAGAGGAAGTCCGTCAGTTTCGTCAACGATACCACTTGCATACCGGTGCGCGTCTGCAACATAGCTTGCGCGGTAGTCCCTGGCATATCGAGCAAAACGATGCCGGCGCGTTGGGGCGGGATCTTAAGGTGGGTGTTGTTGCGTTGCCAGCGCTCAACACTGACGTTATAGTCGCCAGTTTTGCTTTCAAGCCATATAGCTTGACCGCGATAGAGCGCGAGCAGATCGAGCTCCGTTTGCTGGGAATCGGGCAAGACAAGTTGGATATTACGGAAGATGAAAAACTCGTTCGCCTCGGTCACATGTTGGGTAGCCAAACGCCATAGCAGGCGGGCGATATACCGTTCAAGCCAGCCACCCGTGACAAAATTGATGATATCCGGACTTTTGCAAGGAAACGCGCGCAACAAACGCGAGGTTTTGGTATAGTAGTAGCTGCAAATTAGCGAAGCTTTCTGCAATTCTAGAGCAAACTGCACTGTATCGCTGATCTGGCGCGCGGACGCCTGCTGAAGTTGGAGCGAAAAGCTTTGCCCTGTATTCAAAGATTGCTTCCAGCGTTTGTAAAAGGGACGCAGATGATCAAAACGTTGGCCTAGGAACTCGGCGAACCAATCCCATGGGTCAGCTGTCGCCTCGACGAGAGCGACGTTTTGGAGCTGAAGCCCCCGTTGGGCCAGCCAAGCCTGCAGGATTGCGCGTGGGTCCGGCCGCACGTGGACCGTACGGACGGCTTGGCTTTCCGATTCGGGTGCCGCGGGGGATGATGTCTCCCTACGCGTGGGCGAGGGTACAGCCTTGTCTGGGGACACATGCTCTGCGGCGAGGCCCAAACCAGCTGCCGCGCGAGGAGGAGAAAGCCGGGCTTGAATGCGGGCCAGGGTTGATTCACCAAGCAGGCCATCGCTGGTGAGATCTACCTCGGTTTCGTCGGGCGTTGTCGTCTGCGACGCGGCTTGCGGTTGTTCCCGGCCCGCCTTGGGCACATCCTGCATCGCGGGGCTGACCACGGCAACCCGCGTTGCCTCAGCGGGCCAAGGTTGGTGCGCGGTCGTGCGGTCGCGAGCCGAGCGCGAGGGCTGTTCCAAAAGATAGGAATTGGCACGCGTTGTGAGGTGTTCAAGGGACTCTCGAACACGTTTTAATTCCAGCTCAATTTGTTCAAGGCGTGAGGCAATGCGTTCTAATGCCAATACCATACGCTCAAATAGGCCATCTTGCATATGTGTACCCTCCAAGATCTCATCAATATGAGTGGTTGGATGTCCACGGCAGGAGTATAGCACGCGAGAGATGTATATCTTTTCCTAAGCGTTTCATATGTGAACTGGGTAATCTAGCGTGCTCGTACGCCCCTTGCGGTTGCGTTGTCGCGCCCCCGGCCTTTTCGAGAAGCACGAGGCGGGCATCGGGTCGTATACGCAGAAGTAAAGGTACATGTCCGCGTCGGCACCATCTCGTGCTCCGCCAAATGAAAATGCTATTGAGCTACTCCGTAGACGAAAGAAGGATTTTTGATAAAAGCCCAATTGCCTACAAAGCAATCTTCTAAGGAAAAGGCAATCTTCTTAAGGAAATTGTACTTCTTTGATTTCTTCGTTAGTTATTAGATGATAGAGTGTGGCGCTCGGATATCTCGGTGCGCTTTGGTAGAATACCGGGGACCAAATTATCTGCTGGTCTGGTTACAATGACCCTGCTGGTGCTATCTTGCGCCTTCTTAGCTGGAGTAGCACTCGGGCTTTATGTGGGGGGCTCGTGGTACGTGGGCTTGGGCCTGAGCGCGGCCCTGGCGAGTTTGGCGCTGCTGCGCCCTCGATGGCGCGTGACCACGCCTTGGGCAGGATTCTCGCCTTGGATCGTGCTTATTCCCCTAGCCTTGGGGCTCGCCCGTGGCCAATACGCGCATCAGTACACTCCGGACGAAGCTGTGCTTCTGAGCTTGGCTGCGCGACAAGCACGTGTACACGTGCGGGGTGTGCTCGTACGCCCTTTGGGGGTTGAAGGCAATACAGTTCGTTTTGTGCTTCGCGTGCAACGCGTACGCCTTGAAAGAAGTACTCAAGCTATCTCCTTAAAAAAGGACGCACGGCTTTTGGTGCGCGTGCCGTGGGAGGTCGCACGCACGTGGCGCTATGGTGATGAGATTGTGGTGCGCGGCCGATTATGGCGGCCGCAGCCAGGCTCAACGTATCAAGCCTACCTGGCTCGTTATGGTGCGGTTGCCGTGTTGGACGCCCAGGAGGGTGGCTGGATCTCAGGCGGACACGGGAACGCCTTGTGGGCTTGGATCTATGCTCTGCGCGATCGAGCCTACGCGTTGGTGCGTCAGTACTGGCCCGCACCGGAATACAGCCTGTTCGCGGGCGTGCTCCTCGGCCTCGAGGGTGATATCCCGCCTGATCTCTACGACGCTTTTCGCGCGACAGGTACCGCGCATATCATTGTCATCAGCGGCTTCAACATTACGGTCATCGCCGGGTTGATGGTGCGCGTGTTCGGCCGCGCGCTGGGTAAACGTTGGGGTGGACTGGCCGCGGGCATAGCCATTGCGCTCTATACCGTGCTCGTGGGCGCCGACGCCGCGGTGGTGCGCGCCGCCCTCATGGGCGGGTTGGCCCTGCTCGCGCAACAGGTCGGACGACGCCAGCACGGCTATACCACCTTGGCATTTACGGCCGCGTTGATGGCCGCGTGGCAGCCGTGGGTATTGCGTGATATTGGTTTTCAGCTCTCCTTCGCAGCGACCGCGGGCCTGATGCTGTTCGGCGAACCTTTGACCCGCCTGACCGCGCAGATCTTGGGTCGGGTGTTGCCCACGGCCTGGGTTCAGGCTGTGCTGCCCAGCGTGAGCGAGTTTTTCCTGCTTACCCTCGCAGCCCAAATTATGACCTGGCCTTTGGCCGCGTACTACTTCCGCCGTGTGTCTCTCATCAGCCTAGTGGCAAACCCTGTGATCTTGCCTGCCCAGGCGCCGCTCATGATCTTGGGCGGCTTGGCCGTCTTAGTCGGTCTCGCCGTGCCAAGCGTGGGGCAGGTTTTGGCGTGGTTGGCTTGGCCTTGGGCCGCGTACACCATTCGCATGGTGGAGCTCTTCGCCTCCTTCCGCACAACCACGGTCGCACTACCGCCCATCCCAGGCGTATTGGTCGTGGGATACTACGCGTTGTTGGGCTTCGCGTGGCTCAGCTGGCCCCGGGTTAAAGGCGAGCTGCGACCTTGGCTGCGGCCAAGTTTGCTCGCCTTGTTGCTGTTTGTGTTGGATTGGGGAATTTGGGCGCGTGTGACCACAGCGCCAGATGGCTGGCTGCACCTGTGGTTTTTGCCCACCGCAAGCGGTCAAGCCGTGCTGTTGCGTGGGCCCCAAGGGGGATGGGTGCTCATCAATGGCGGTGAGGACCCCGTGGCATTAGAGCGAGCCCTGGGGCGTTGGCGCGCAGGCCCGCGATTCGACTGGTGGGTCATCGCGTCAAACCGACGTGAAGAGGTTGCCGCGCTCGCGCGAGTAATTGATCGTTACACACCCGCGCGCGTGTGGTGGCTCCCAACCACGGGCCGCGACCGAGCTTACCGCTTACTGTACACGGATTTGACCGCGCGAGGCGTTCCTATCTACCTCGGCCAAGTCGGGCAAGCCTTGCGCCAGGGAACGTGGACCCTGCGTTTGGTTCAGCTCACGCGACGGGGTGGCGTTTTGCTGCTGCGCTATCAGGGGTTCGCTGCATGGTTGGCGTGGGAACCAGACGTAACCACCCTGCCCGCGGCAGAACCTGTAACAATATATTTGCTTGCACAAGGAGGGCTCGCGGCAACGAATTCCGCCGCGCATGTGCGAGCCTCGCGGCCTTGGCTGGTGGTCGCAAGTCCCATCCCCGGCGCACTTTGGGAGGTGAGTAGCGCGGCTCCGCGCGTCGCAATCCCGCCCGAGGTGCCTTTGCTCGTGCCATACGCGGTTGACGGCATTCACGTATGGACCGACGGCACGCGTTGGGGCGCAGCTACAGGGCGCCCCGCGAACTTGGTACAATACTCCGTAGGAGGTCGGCGCCCATGAGCAAAGGTAGTGCATATTATACTGCCACCGGTGACGATGGCACCACGGGCCTTTTGGGTAACGAACGGGTGTCGAAAGATCACCCTCAGCCTGAGGCTTTGGGTACATTGGATGAATTGAGCGCGGTCCTTGGCCTCGCGCGCACGTTCAGCCGAACCCAACGCAGCCGCGCGTTGGCCCGTCAGGTGCAACAGCACCTCTATCAGATGATGGCCGAGGTCGCGGCCACACCTGAGAACATCGCGCGCTTTCGTAGCCTCACTACGGACCACGTGCAGTGGCTCGAAAAAACAATCCAAGAGCTCGAGACCCAGGTCCCCGCGCCGCGCGCGTTCATTCTTCCGGGTGAAAGCCCAGGGGGCGCGTTTTGGGCCTTGGCGCGCACTGTAGCCCGCCGCGCGGAGCGCCGCGTGGTAACCCTACACCGCATGGGTCGGATCACGAACCC
Organism: Chloroflexota bacterium; assembly: GCA_013153135.1. Lineage (GTDB taxonomy): Bacteria > Chloroflexota > Anaerolineae > Anaerolineales > DRMV01 > JAADEN01. Next base: position 2,265 of record JAADFA010000054.1, on the reverse strand, counting down.
GGCCATCCTCGCATACCTCAACCGACTGTCGTCTCTGTGCTTTGTGCTGGAACTGTGGGAAAACCACGCCGCGGGCCAGAACGCGACGCCCGCGCAGTCACCGGAGCCAGCGCCATGATGGGCACGTGGATTAACATCGCGACCGTCCTGGTTGGAGGTTCGTTAGGGCTGCTGTTCGGCGCGCGGTTGCCCGAACGCGCGCGGCAGACAGTGTTCCACGGCCTGGGCGTGTTTACGTTGTTGCTCGGCGTGGCCATGTTTTTGGACTCCCAAAACCCTATCCGCGTGTTGCTCGCGCTGCTTTTGGGCGGGCTTATCGGTGAGGCTCTGCACATCGAGGACCGGCTCGCCAGTCTGGGTGCGTGGTTCGAACGCCGCTTTACCTCCGGCTCAGCAGCGGGGACGTCGTCGCGCTTTGTGCAAGGCTTTTTGACCGCGTCGCTGCTGTTTTGCGTTGGGCCGATGACCATCCTGGGCTCCATCCAAGATGGTCTGACGGGCGATTATCAGATTTTGGCGACCAAGGCTACTATGGATGGCTTCGCGGCCCTTGCCTTCGCGTCGACCATGGGGATCGGAGTGCTGTTCTCAGTGGTGGTGATCTTGCTCTACCAAGGCGGACTCACCCTGCTGGCCGCGCAGCTGCAAGGCGTGTTTTCCGAGGCCATGCTGGCAGAATTGAACGGCGCGGGGGGCGTACTGCTGGTGGCGCTGGCCCTGAGCAGTCTGCTTGAAGTGCGGCCCATCCGCGTGGGGAATTTGCTCCCCGCGCTAGTAATTGCGCCGCTGTTGGCGTGGTTGGGCTTGGGTTAAGGAGGTGCGGGATGGCGAAGACGGACGCGGTCCGGCGCGCGCCATGGCGCTATCGGGTACAGCGCTGGGTATTGCGTGGTTTGTTATATGGCATCCTGATCGTCGGCGCGATCATCGCGCTCATCCCTTTTGCGTGGATGGTCTCGGTCTCTCTCATGAGCCTGGGCGAGGCCATCGCAGGCAAGCTCATCCCAAGCCAGCTGCACTGGGAAAACTATCTCATCGCCTGGCGCGAGGGAAATTTCTCCGAGTACTTCTTCAACACCGTCCAGATTACCCTCATCACCTTGGCTGGCGAGCTCACGTTTAGCATCCTTGCGGCCTATGCCTTCGCGCGGATGCGCTTCCCGGGCCGGGATTTGCTCTTTGGCATTTTGCTCAGCACCATGATGGTGCCCGCCATGGTGTTGGTCATCCCAAACTTCTTGACGGTCACGTGGCTCGGCCGCGTAGGGCCCATCAAATGGGTCAACAACTGGCCTGCACTGACGATCCCTTTCATGGGGAGCGTGTTCAGCATTTTCCTGTTACGGCAGTTTTTCGCGCAAATTCCCGATGATTTGTTCGATGCAGCCCAAATCGATGGCGCGAGCCATTGGCAATTTTTGTGGTACGTGGTGCTTCCGCTCTCCAAAGCGCCGATTTTGGTCATTACGGTGTTGTCGTTTATCGGCACGTGGAACGCGCTGGCCTGGCCACTGTTGGTGACCAATTCGCCGGAATGGCGCCCTATCGCCGTAGGGTTGTACCAGTTTGTGGACGAAGCTGGCGCGGAGATGAATCTGCAAATGGCTGGTGCGGTTATTGCCGTTTTGCCCATCTTGGTCTTGTATTTCCTGACACAAAAGCAGTTCACCGAGAGCATCGCGCGCAGCGGCCTCAAGGGGTGAGGTGGGAGTCAGCCTGGCCGCTTTTGTGCTAGCGCAAGACGGATGCCCACAAAAGCTAAAAATTCCCACGACGAAGGGGAGATAAAGAGCTCGTCCAGGATCAAGGCTCCCAAGGCAACCAAGGCAAGGTCCCCCAAACGATCCACACAAGCAAGGCATCAGCCACAGCCCGGCATGACATCGTAACCGTGGGTGTAAATCCATTTCAGGCGATATGCGTTGGCCGGGTCTGCTACGCCTGCTTGGGGCAAGACTAGGCTCGCGCCGCCAGGGAGGATGTCGTCCAAGCGGATTTGCCAGGTGGCCGGGTCAAAGCTCGCATTGCCGTTGGGGTCGCTTATGGAAAAACGCACGCGAACCGGGTTGTGGTCGCTGTGGGTGTAGCCGGTGATGCTAAAGCGCTGCTCCAGGGGTTTGAGTGTGCGCGTGGGCTGGTCGGGATTGTCAACCTGCGCGCCGCTCGTGGTGAAGGGGTCGCGGTACGCGCCGCCCACGGTGGCAAACTGCGCGTCGGTCAATAAGTTGCGCGGCGTGGCATCCTCGCCGGGAATGTACACCGGGT
>JAADFA010000087.1 GCA_013153135.1 Chloroflexota bacterium | reverse complement strand
GACATCCGCTCCGTTGCCATCGTGGGGCTGGCCGGAGGGACCGCGGCGCGCCAAGCAGCGGCTTTTTTCCCTCGCGTCGAGCGTATTACAGGCTGGGAGATTGACCCAGACGTACTCGAGGTAGGCTATCGTTACTTTGGCCTGGGAGATATCGGTCCTTTGCACGCGGTGGTTGCGGATGGACGGGTTGGGTTGCAGCAAGACGCGAACCACTACGATCTCATCATTGTCGATGCTTACCGGCCGCCTTACATCCCCGCGCATCTGGCCACGCGAGAGTTCTTTGCCCTTGTCCGCGCGCGTCTCACTCCGCGCGGTGTGGTGGCCATCAACGTAGGCCGAACGCCGCAAAATCGGATCCTGGTTGATACCCTGCACGCGACCTTAGCCTCGGTCTTCCCAACAGTATACGGCATGGACGTGCCCGAAACGTATAACACCGTGCTCTATGCGAGCCCGCGTGCCATCGCCCAGCCGCGCCAAAACCTGTGGCGCCATGCCCAGCGCTTGGCTCGCGAGCGCGCGCATCCCGGCTTGGTGATGGCCGTGTATAATGCTGCGCGCTACCCTAGTCCACCGCCTGGTCCCGGCTGGGTACTGACCGACGATCGTGCGGCCATTGAAGTGCTTACCGACCGCTTGGTGGTAGACTACATCCTGCACAGTCCCTAAAACCTGCGCTATCATGTGAACCGGGGACGCCTGATGGGGCACTGCCTGCCTTTTCAGGGCTCCGGTGAAAAAGGGCTCTGAAATCACCCCTGCCTCCGCGGTCCCACGATCCGCGCGGGCAGAAATAAGGAGGTTCGAATGCGTGAGCGCATATGGCAGGCGCTGACCTTTTTGGTTGTGCTGGTCCTGCCGCTCGCCATTGCCCTGACCGCAGTCCGCTTATTGTTATCGCCGTTATTTTTACATATTGAGTACAGGATGCCATATTTTCCTCGTGATCCATACGGGTTCACACAACAAGAGCGTCTTTATTGGGCAGAAAAAGCCCGGTCGTTCTTGCTCAACTCAGAAAATATCGACTTTTTGGCCCGGTTGCACTTTCCAGATGGGCGGCCGGTGTTTGATCAGCGCGAGTTGCGGCATATGGTGGACGTCAAGCGAGTCGTTCAAGGAGCGCTGTTGGTGTGGTATGCGACACTAGCTTTTCTGCTTGGTGCCGCTGTAGCCTTCTGGCAACGACAACGCTGGGCGCAATTCCGCCGGGCGGTCCATCGCGGAGCATGGCTAACCATTTATGCGATGGCTGGGCTTTTGGTTGTGGTACTTCTTGCGTTTGGTCCTTTCTTTGTATTCTTCCATCGTTTGTTTTTTGAGGGTGATACGTGGCTTTTCCCCTACTCCGCGACCCTAATTCGCTTGTTTCCTGAACGATTTTGGGTGGACGCCTTCGCGGTCGCGGCCGTCGTGAGCGCTGTGATCGGATTCGTGCTCGCGTGGTGGGGCCACCGCGAACCGCGTCAAGAGCCGGACGAACGGCCATAGTGGACAGCAGCCATGGTATAATGAACAACAACTACCGGCCGAGGTGGACGGATGCGCTCGGTTTTACTTTCTATCACCGCGATTGCTCTCGCCCTGTTCATCGGGGCGTTGATTTTGTGGGCTTCGGGTGCGTCGCCGTTGCTTGCATATTGGGCTTTGCTTAAAGGTGCGTTCGGCGATGCGCAAGCCCTGCAACGGACGTTGGAGAAAGCCACCCCGTTGGTCTTCAGCGGCCTGGCGGTGGCTTTCGCGTTTAAGGCCAGCTTGTTTAACATTGGCACTCAGGGACAACTCCTGTTAGGTGCGATCATTGCAGCCGCGGTGGGCTTCGGTGTATCGGGCCTGCCACCCTATATCCACGCGCCATTGGCTCTGCTCGCGGGCGCGGCCGCGGGCGCGGCCTTCGCGGCTATCGCAGGCGTACTCAAGGTTTATACCGGCGCGCATGAAGTCATCACAACCATTATGCTCAACTATATCGCCATCAACTTGACCGACTACTTGGCCGATGGGCCGTGGAAGGACCGCTCACCGATGAACATTGTGGCCCGCACGCCTGCAATTTTAGACTCCGCGCGGCTGCCCACATGGGGGCCCATTCCCTCGGGTTTTGTGATCGCGGTGCTGCTCGCGGGGGTAATCTATTGGATTTTGTGGAAGACGACTTTTGGCTTTGAGATCCGAACGGTGGGCCAAAACCGCCACGCGGCCCGTTACGCAGGCATCTCGGTCGCCAAGGTCATGATTGCGACCATGGTCATTAGCGGTTTACTCGCAGGCCTGGGCGGTGCCGTCGAAACCCAAGGTGTGGTCGGGCGCTACCAACCAGGCTTCAACGTGGGCTTGGGCTTCGAGGGTATCACCATCGCGCTTTTGGCAAAAACTCATCCCTTCGGCGTCGTACCCGCTGCGCTCCTGGTCGGTGCCATGAAGGCGGGCTCGAGCCAAATGCAATTCACCGCCGACGTGGCTAAAGAGATCATCGATGTCATCCAGGCACTAATGCTGTTCTTTATCTCAGCCGAATTCTTGCTGCGTCGGCTCCTAGGCCTCAAGGAAGAAGCGGGCGAAGAGAAGCTGGTCCTCAGCACGGGCTGGGGCAGCGGTGATTAGCCCCCTGCGGGAGAGCGCTTCATGACCACCCCCTGGCGAACCTTCTTGCGACAAAACTGGACGCGCATCCTGGGTGCGATCGGTCTGGTCGTGTTCGTTAGCTTCGCGTATGCTCACAACCCACGCATCACCGAAGCGGTCTTGGCTTCCAGCTTACGTCAGTCCATCCCCCTCATTCTCGGCGCGCTGTGCGGCCTCATTGGCGAACGCTCAGGCATCATCAACATCGGCATCGAGGGCCAGATGTTGATGGCGGCTTTTATCTCGTTCCTGGTCAACGTCAAGACCGGGAGTTTGATCCTCGCTACCCTCGCGGGCATGTTGACCGGTGCGTTGATGGGGTTCGCGCTCGCGTTTATGTCCGTCACGCTGCGCATTGACCAAATTATTGGCGGTACGGTTTTGAATATGATCGCCTTTGGCTTGACGGGCTACTTTTATCAGGTCGGTTTGGTGACGAAAGGCAAATTCACGCCCATCCCCATCCCCCTCTTGTCCGAAATCCCTGTAATCGGGCCGGTCTTCTTCCAAAACCCGCCGCTTACCTATATCGCACTGTTACTTATCTTCGTTGTGCAATTTTTCCTTTACCACACGCGTTGGGGGTTGCGCACTCGAGCCGTGGGTGAACATCCACGCGCGGCCGACACGTTGGGCATCAACGTGTATTGGGTGCGCTACATGAACGTCACCATGGCTGGGAGCCTGGCCGGTTTGGCAGGCGCATACTTGACCCTCGAAGCCGTAGGTTCCTTTGAACGCATGATGACCAATGGTCAGGGATTCGTCGCGCTCGCGGTTATGATCTTCGGTAAATGGAACCCCATTACAGCCTGGGGCGCGGCGCTGCTCTTCGGCTTTGCCATCGCCTTGCAAACGCAACTCCAGTTTATGGGCGTGCGCCAGATCCCGCATCAGTTCATCGGCATGTTGCCCTATCTGCTCACCATCATCGTTCTAGCCGGTGTTGGCGGACGCACCCGCCCGCCCGCCGCGGTCGGGCAGCCGTATGTGAAGGAGGGATGAGGAGCGGGGGAGCGTCGACAGTCGACAGTCGACAGTCGGTAGTCGGTAGTCGGTAGTAGGGGCGCACGGCAGTGCGCCCAGAGCAGGGAGCGGGAAGCAAGAAGTTGGTAGTTGGAGGTTGGTGGTTGGCGATACAGTTGGCAGTCGATAGTCGACAGTCGGTGGTCGGTAGTAGGAGCGCACGGCAGTGCGCCCAGAGCAGGGAGCGGATAGCAAGCAGTCGGTAGTCGGTAGTCGATAGTCGACAGTCGGTAGTCGACAAGATAGGCCAACTTCTAACTACCAACTACCAACTTCCAACTTCTAACTTCTAACTTCTAACCTCTAACCTCTAACCTCCCCAAATCCACGCTCATCTGTGGTTTTCATCCTTCTTGGAGGCGCTCATGTCTGAGTTCGTGCTCGAGGCCCGCGGCATCACCAAACGGTTTCCTGGCGGTGTGGTGGCTAACGACCACGTAACGTTTACCTTGCGTCCGGGCGAAATCCACGCGCTTTTGGGTGAGAACGGCGCAGGGAAAACGACGCTCATGAATATCATCTATGGGCTCTACCAGCCGGATGAAGGAGAAATCTTGATCAACGGCCAGCCCGTAACCATCCGCAGCCCTCACGACGCCATCCGGCTGGGTATCGGCATGGTGCACCAGCATTTTATGCTCGTGCCCGTATTCACTGTAACCGAAAACATCATCCTCGGCGCGGAAGTGGTACGCTTCGGCTTTGTGCTCGACTTGGCCCGCGCACGGCAACAGGTGCTCGAACTCTCGCGCAAGTATGGCCTCGAGGTCGACCCGGACGCGTTGGTCGAAGACCTGCCCGTGGGCGTGCAACAGCGGGTCGAGATCCTCAAAGCGCTGTACCGGGAGGCGCGCATCCTCATCCTCGATGAACCCACTGCCGTGCTCACGCCGCAAGAAGTCGAGGAGCTCTTTGCGGTCATGCGCCAGCTGCGGGACCGAGGAGTCTCCATCATTTTCATCACCCACAAGCTCAAAGAAGTGCTGGCCATTGCCGACCGCATCACCGTGATGCGTCGCGGTAAGGTCGTGGGCACTACAACGCCGGATCAGGTCGACGAGCACAAACTCGCGTCCATGATGGTCGGCCGCGAGGTGGTCCTTGAGGTGGAAAAGGCACCAGCCAAGCCCGGCCCTGTCGTGCTCGATATCCGCGACTTGCGGGTCGAAGAAAATGGCGTGCCCGTAGTCAAAGATGTGTCGCTCCAAGTACGCGCCGGCGAAATCCTGGGCATCGCGGGCGTGCAAGGCAACGGACAAACCGAATTGGCCGAAGCCCTGACCGGCCTCCGACGTCCCCAAAGCGGGACCCTCATCCTCAACGGCGAGGCCATGCCCTTCAACAACGCACGCATCCTCATCGAACACGGCTTGGGGCACATCCCCGAAGATCGGCAGAAGCACGGTTTGGTGCTGCCCTTTAGCATCGCGGACAACCTGGTGTTGTGTACGTACTACAAGCCACCTTTCGCGCGCGGATGGCAACGGCAACCGCAAGCTATCCTCGAAAATGCCGAACGCCTCATTGAACAGTTTGACATCCGCGCGGCTGGCCCCGCGGTGCCTGTCGCCACCCTCTCGGGCGGCAATCAACAAAAGGTCATTGTCGCGCGCGAATTTAGCCGGCCTATCCGTTTCCTGCTGGCGAACCAGCCGACGCGTGGCCTGGACGTGGGCTCCATCGAATATATCCACCGCCGCATTATCGAAATGCGCGACCAAGGCGTGGCCGTGTTACTCATCTCCGCCGAGCTGGACGAAATTATGTCGCTCTCCGACCGCATCGCGGTTATGTACGAAGGCGAGATTGTGGCCCTGTTCGACGCGGATAAGGTTGACAAGGCCACCCTGGGCATGTACATGGCCGGCGCGCGCCGTCAGGGCGAAGACGAGATGGCCGACGCGCGCACCCATACACGAGCTTGAGCGTCTTCATACACCAATACCCAATCGCCGCTGTGGGCCAGGGCCTGGTGGATAGGCAGGTCACGCTCCAGGAGGATTACATTAACCCGCCAACGAGCCAATACTTGCGCCCACCCTGGCTGGCCGCGCGCGACCGTTAGCCATTGTGTCAGCACCTCATCCCCATAGAGGTCCGTACGGCCATCCGCAAACACGGGGTACTCAGGTAACGCCCAAATCAGGTAACCACCCCAATTGTAGCTGTTGAATAGACGTCCAGGTGGGCGAGTCGTTCGTAGGTAGTGCACGGCGCCCACGGGAAACGCCTCACGCAGGAACGCATCGAGCCGAGCAGGCTGATGCACCGCGGCCCACTTCGCCAGACCTGCAAACAGCAAGATCCCGACGAACGCTCGATTGAGACCCGGTCGCGCGGGGGGTTCGGCGCGAGGCGCGCGAGGCCGACGGAAGCGTGCGCGCCACGCGCCCAAGGTACGCAGGGCCCAGGCTAGCGGCTCGGCCAGCGCCATCGGCGCGACGAGCGCGAACAAGGCTACATTCCGCACAGCCTGCAGCGCAAGCGCGCCAAAGCCCGTCCAAAGCAACGCGTGCTCTAGGGGCCAGCGTCGCCACCCCCCTGCAGCGAGCAAAGGCAAGGCCAACCACCAAGCCCAAAAGGGCCACAGCGCGGGCGTCCAGCCCGGCGGCTGCCATTCCGCGATGTAGGTACGTAAAACCTCAATGCCTACAGTTTGAAAAGGATACAGCCAACGCGTAGGGCCCACGGGCGTGAGGCTCCCCATCCCCACGAGGCCAAGCACCAGCCCGAGCCAAAAACGTGGTGAATGCCGCGGCCCTAGCCCCGCAGGCAAACCGCGCCGTTGAGCCCAGCCATCCAGCACGCCGCGCAACCCATCCGGGACGGCATAGGCCAAAGCGACCAACAGACCAACGATAAACCCTCCATGCCCGTTCGCCCACAACACCATGAGCCCTAGTAACCATCCAACCCACCCCCGTACAGGCTGCCCACGACGGTCGCGCTCGAAAAGGTAGATATATATTGCCGTGAGGAGGAAAGTGAGCATATATGGCCGCGACGCCCAATACACCGACGCGGTCATGGCCGCCCAAATGAGTAGCCCTGTGCGCGCGAGGGGATGCAAGGCCATTCGCGGAGGCCGGGTCAACGGCCAAATCCATGCGAAGGCCGCGACCACAGTAAGCGCGGTCGCGAGGTCCAGCGCGGCCAAGCCCCCGAGATGATACAAGCCATACATAAGGAGCTGAACAGGTGCGCCAGGCGGGGTCCAGGGATGTCCATAACGGGTATAGGAAAAGGGGTCGGTGCGGGGCCAAGTGCGGTGGGTCCAAATCCACTGCCCTGTGCGCAAATGCCACCACGTATCCGGGCCAACGGCGATCCGCGTGGCCATGAGCAAAATCGCCCCGAGTGCGATATCTCGGGCCAAACGCTGCAACGCGCGTGCGGCAGGTGAGGCCTCATGGGGCACAATTCACCTCCGGCCGCGGACTTAGGCCGAGCTCCCAGGGCATGATAGGTCGGCTGAGGTCATAATACACGCGGAAGCTTCCAATTACCGCTTCGCGCCAGCGGATGCCCGCCTGCTGAAAGCCCTGAACTAACCGCTCGTCCAGCGCGGCTGGGCCATCCGTTATATAGGTAACCCGAGGCGAGCGCAACACCTGGCAGGTATAAAGTGGATAGCGATCATCACGCGGCGTGTAGCGTAAGTCCGCGTGATAAGGCAAACGTGGGCTAAAGATGAGTTGTTCTTGACTTATAAACGCCAAAGGATACGCGATCCAATAATGAGCAAACCCATAACGTTCGCCATGTTCGAGCAAAAACTGTTGGAGTAGACGTAGGTCACGCTCGGATACACGAACATAAGGCTGGAAAACCGTCTGGAAAGGGCCTGGAGGGCGTGCAACGGTCCAGATACCAAGCAGGGCGTGAGATATCACAGCCGAGGCCAATCCATAAGCCATAAGACGGCGCCCTACCCCTGCAGCGATGTACACCAAACCGCGCCCAAGGACAATTGCGCTCATGTGGGCCAAGGGCAAAAAGTAACGCCCCGAAGGATCGGCACCATATCGGGTAAAGACAAACGCGGCCGCGTTCGCGCCCGCGATGGCAAGGACCAAGCGCCCCGGGTCTGTCCGTCGTTCTATGCGCCACCAGAGGTACCATGCCAGGCCGTGCGCGGCCACAACCACAGGCGCAAGCCAGGGCACAAGCAGCTGCGCGGACCACGGCGGTCGCAAGCCCCACGCAGCCGGAATGCCGAAAAGGAAAAATAATCCTAGGTGCCAAAGAACACTTGAGAGATATCCCATCTCGGGATGGGGCATTCCCTGCCCTGTATAGGCGTCCAGGTACGCGCGCCAGCCGTGTTGCCAACTATAAAGCCACCACGGCCCCGCGGCCACCAGGCCAGCCAAACCCAGTCCCAGGGCCCACCACATCGCGCGACCGCGAGCACGGCCCCGGCGCCACCAAGCAAGCCCTGTGGCCGGCACCAAATACAGCCACGACATGGTCATAATCCACCATCCCAGACCGAGCAAGACGCCGCCCTGGGCACCATCGAAGAACGCGTGCCAGGACGAGCGCCCGCGGGAACCCGGCCGGGTGGCCCAAAGCAAACCCAGGGTGCCCAAGAGCAAGGCTTCGTTGTAGCCACCCCGGGTGGACGTCGTGTACAAGGTCACAATCAAGGGCGGAAAGGCCAAGAGAAGGCCGGTGAGGAAGGCGGCTTGTCCCCCCCAATGGCGCCGCACCCACACCATAGTACCCGATACAACCGCGGCGTAAAGCAAGCCCTGAACCAGCCGCGCGACCCATGTCGCCTCGCCAAGCAGGGCGAACCCGAGCGCGATCAGGTACGCATCCAGGCTACCCATGTAGGCCTGGCCGTAAAAATAGATGGGGCGCTCGCCCTGCAGGATATGACGAGCCATAAGCAGTACAACAGCCTCATCACCATGCAGAGGGAACTGGTCCGTCGCGATGAGCACACCCTTGAGGGCGAGGCTCACCCCTGCGACGAAACCCACACCAATCCACCAACGCCAGGTCAGAGGGAGACGATGGCGATCCATCCAACTTCGCCCATGATAAGTGCTGCTCATGGGAGCGGTGGATGCAGGTCGCGATAAAGCCAGCGCATCCACCACACGCGCCAAGCCGCCTCGAGTTGCACCGCGAGGGAGAGCTTCGAACGCCCCTGACGTCGGTCAGGGAAGTAAATAGGTACCTCGCGTACCCGGGCGCCGAGGCGATAGGCAGTATATAAAGTTTCGATTTGGAATGCGTAACCTTGAGCGTCGATGCGGTCCCAGGGAAGACGGCGGAGGAGGGACGCGCGCCAAAGACGATATCCGCCGGTGACGTCGCGCACGGGCAGGCTCAAGATGGTGCGTGCGTAGAAATTGCCCCATGCGGAAAGGGCTTTGCGATACCAAGCCCAATGGCGATCCACACCGCCACCGGGCACATAGCGAGAGCCGATAACCAGGTCCGCTTTCTCCAGCGCGCGGGCCATGGCGGGCAAATAGCGCGGCTCGTGAGAAAAATCCGCGTCCATCTGCCCGATTACGGGATATCCCCGCTCAAAAGCCCAATGGAAACCCGCGACGTATGCGCGGCCGAGGCCTTGCTTGCCCGGACGATGGAGCACGTACAAGCCAGGGTAGCGTTCGCGTAAACGTTCGGCCAGCTGGCCCGTGCCGTCAGGGCTGTTGTCATCAACCACCAAAACGTGCACGGGTGGAAAGCCCTGCTTGGGCAACGCGAAGAGGGCCTTGAGTAGGGGCGGCAGATTTTCCGCCTCATTATAGGTTGGGATAACAAGCAACCAAGGATTCAACGTTCTTCCTCAAAAAATGGCATTTGAATAAAAAAGATAAAAGCCCCCTGGGCACAGCCCAAGGGGCACATAAGCCCGCCACGACCTCAATCAGTCTCGATGGGCTCCTTCGAAATAATGAACTCACAAACGTCATCACCTTTGGCCACGCACTTGGACTCATAAACCCGGAATTCCTTTCCTCCGGAGACCCAACGCAAGCCTTCTTGCAACAAGCCAACAGCCATATAACACACGGGTCGGTCACTGGTATTTGCCCGGCCCCAGCAAACGGGGCAACGGTGGATGGTATAGACAAAGACGTCGTCTTTTTCCTCGACCGTCGTCTCCTGGTCGCTAAACTCGCTAAAAATGCGAGCCATGGCTTTAAGGCCGATGCGCAGTTTGGTCTTCAACGGGAGGACCTTGAAGGCCAAATCGCCGACACCGGCCAAGGCACCGAAGCCGCGCAGGCCCTCGGCGAAAGCGGCCCGACCGGCACGCAAAGCCAAGCCTCGCCCTCCGCGCGGACCATACATTTCCTCCAGGGCTAAATTCAGCGCGGAGAAGTCGGCAAAATCAAATTCCTTTTTCAAGTCGTCTGGCGGGAGGTTATTAATAAGGTGTTCCAACCCGGCTAAGCGTAAGATCGCGTTCAGCCCGTGGCGCCCCATGACTTCTTCGAGGGCCTGGATACTGATGCGAGCAATTTTATTTGGATAGTAATACCCACTGGGCGGAATACGTCGCTTGCTCATGCCACCCCTCGCTTTTTCCAAAATCAAGATGGCCCTTCGCGATCGCGAAGGGATTGGCCGTTGAATGCGTAAGAACCCCCATGTTCGGCCCGAATGTGAGCGCGGCGCGTTTTAGAGGAGCGCCTCCAAATCCTGGACCGCGCGGCGCATATCCAAGAAGATCAGGCCCAGTTTAGCCTGCCCGCGGGCCAGCACCGTAAGTACGGCTTCATCACCCACCGCCATGAGGATAACGTAGCCATTTTCGCCCTTAATGAAAACCTGTTCCAAACGGCCACGCCCCAATTCGGCGGCGATCCGCTCACCCAAGGAAAGCATCGCTGCGGACATGGCCGAAACCCGGTCTTCTTCGATCCCTTGAGGGAGGGCTGAGGCGATGGTCAACCCATCGACGCTGACAACCGCCGACGCTTCAATATCGGGCGAAGACGCCTGGAGCTCCCGCAGACGCTCCACCATACGTTGCGTGCGTGTCTTAGCCAAGGCTCGCCTCCTTCTTTGCGAGATAGGTCTTAGGCCCTTTTACTCTAACATAGCCGATAAATTGTGTCAAGAGACGGCCTTCAGCCCTCATTCTGCACTTATCCGCCGTG
>JAADFA010000128.1 GCA_013153135.1 Chloroflexota bacterium | reverse complement strand
GCCGGTCCCTCCACCTCTCTGGATAAGAGTGCCGCTATTCCCTTGTCGTCCGCCCGATTGTAGCACGTTCGGCCAGGGTTGTCAAAGTTGGTGGGGCCCGGGGTGCAGGCAAATCTCGTAGAAGCCCATGCCTGCGGGCGCGAGCGACTGAAGCCGCCCGCTATCCTCGCCGTCGGACACGCATCCCTGCACCGCCCTCTCGTCCCTTGACGATTGCGTCCGGAGGAGTAAAAATCCAGTTAGAACGTGGCGCTCGTCAGTGTTGAGCAAACCGGGTACAATACCTCCAGGCCACCTAGGCCGTTCCACGCCGAGGCAGAAGATGGCACAAGGTTGGTTTATCACCTTCGAGGGGCCTGAAGGGGGCGGCAAAACGTCCCACTTGCACGCGTTGGCAGATTACTTGCGGCACCACCACGTCCCCGTCCTTGTGACGCGCGAACCTGGCGGCACACCCCTGGGTCAACGATTGCGCGATCTTATCTTACATCCATCCGAGGATGACTGGGTTGACCGAGCGGAGGTGTTCTTGTTTCTCGCCGACCGGGCGCAACATGTGGCACGCGTGTTGCGTCCTGCCCTGGCGCGCGGGCAGGTTATCTTGTGCGACCGTTACGCGGACAGTACGTTAGCCTACCAGGGCTACGGTCGAGGATTGCCTTTGGACGTGCTGCGTACGATGATCACCTTCGCGACCCAAGGGCTCACGCCGCACCGCACGTTTTTGTTCGACGTTCCGCCCGAAATCGGGCTGCGCCGACGTCATGCTAGCGGTCAAATCGACCGTTTAGACGCGCAAACCCTCGCATTTCATCGTCGCGTACGGCAAGGCTTCCTCGAACTCGCACGCCAAGAGCCCGAACGATGGATTGTGATCGACGCAACCCGCCCCTGGGACGAGGTGCAACGTGCCCTGCGACACTACCTGGCCCGTTGGTTCGGCCTGCCCGAAGCCGGGGACACGGAGAGGAAGGGGTAAACGTATTCACGCGCTATTGTTTTGCGGTACGCTCTTCATGCATGTGGCTTGGGAGCACGCACATGGCTATCCATGTAAATTGGGCCTATAAGGCCGAAGCCGAGCCCATATGGTTGACGGAGATACAACGCGCGGCCGCGCAGACGCTGCGCCACGGGGGGTACGAACCCGATGCCGTGGATGTGGTCATCCTGCTCACAGATCGCGCGACCGTGCACGCGCTTAATCGACAATATCGCGGCTACGACAAGCCCACAGACGTATTGGCCTTTCCTGACGGCTCGCACGACCCCGAGACCGGGCGACCGTATTTGGGCGATGTGGTTATCGCGGTTCCGGTCGCGGCTGAGCAAGCACAGCAAGCCGGGCATACCTTGGCCGATGAGCTCTGTTTGCTTACCGTGCACGGGGTACTGCACTTGCTCGGATACGACGATCAAGAGCCCCAAGCCCGGGCACGGATGTGGGCACAACAAGGAGCGATCCTGCAGGAGCTGGCATGCCGCGCAACGATGCCACCTCTCTAATCCCTATCAGCCCAAGTCCCAACGGGCGCATCGTAGCCGCGCAAAAATTGCACCATCAGATCCACCGCGTCGTGCCAGCGGTCCTCAGGGACGAGCAAGGTTGCATGCGCCAGGGGACCCATATATAAACCCATGGCCCGCGCGACGCCCTCTTGGCGCAGAAAGACGGGAATGCCATAGGCTTCTAAAAAGCTCTGCGCCAAGGTTGCAACAGCAGCATCGTAAAATACGTATAACGGTTGCCAACCCGGCATGAGCTTCTGCTCCGTATTCGATGGTATTATAATAGCACGGGCATCGGCCCGTCGGCCGATTGGGCGAACGCCCCGGGGGCGGTGGCGTCCTGGGGCTGGTTTCGCTTTTTTGGCCCTAACAAATCACGCGACCGACAGCCCGAGGCTGTGGGAGATGGGAATGCGATGAGTGCCTCCATGTTGCTAAGCGAGCACTATTGGGATGATTTCCGTCTAACGGACGAGGATTTGGAATTCTTAGCGCAATACTTAACCGAACGCGGGGAGCCCTTGCCCGCGACGGATCTGGCCGAGGCTTTGATCCGGGAGCGCATCCGTCGGGAGCGCACCCGCATTGAAAACGAGCGGCAGCAAAGCGATGGCATCTATATGCCACGCGAGCACTACAATGTAGGTCAGGTGTTGCTCTTCCCCTTGCTGGGGTGGCGCAAGGGGCGCGTGGTCGCGGTCCGGCCAGGGCGACCGCCCGAAGGTTTCCCCAACTTCTCTGTGTTGCGCGTGCAATTTGAGGATGGCTCGGAACGAGAGTTCGTTATGGACTACCCCGACCATCCCCTTAACCAACATCCCTGGGGATACGACGAGGCGCTGGATGAGAGCCGCGTCCTGCCCCGTTATCGGGACCACGTGGCCCAGGTCATCGAGGAAACGCTGGAACGTAGCGACGAGTTCGTAAGCGGCGCGCGGCGGTGGTTCCCCCGAGGCCTGCTCCCAGATATCACCCCCGTACACCTCAACCTGGCCGAAGCGGTCCTATATACCTATAAGGACCAGGGCCCCCAACCCACGCGGACCATTTTGCAAGCCATCGACGACTTGCCCGCGGACGACCCTCTCGCGGTGCTGGCCCTCGATTTGGCCATGCAAAAGGACCCGCGCTTTGATGAAGTTGGACCCCTGGGCGAAGTATTGTGGTACTTGCGCGAATACGAGCCCGAAGGCGTGCGGGAAACGCCCCCTTGGTTGGTCTACACGCCCATAGCGTACGATCAAGATAAAATCCCGCCGGAGCTAGTCGATCTGGAGGTGCACCTGGGCGATGAGCTCTCGCCGCCTGAAATTCAGGCTCGTATGGCTCAAGAAGTGGCCGATCAGGACGAAGTCTCTTGGGTGCTTATTTACCCCCATTGGCGCGCCGGCACGCTGCCCCTCTCGGGACGCTTGCAGCACCTCTTTCCTACCGCTCGCGGGGCCGAGCGAGTGTATTTCACTTTTGTGGACGCGGATACGGGCCAACGTTTCCCCGGGTGGGTGGTGCGGCCTGGACGGTACGTTTTCGGCCTGGGTGCGTGGTATCGCCGTAAGAACCTGTTCCCGGGGGCGCGCGTGTGGGTTCGCCGCGGCACGGCTCCTGGCGAGGTGGTGGTGCACGCGCGCACCCACCGCCCAAACCGGGTTTGGGTGCCTGTGGCCCGGGCAGATGAGCAAAATCGGTTGCACATCCGCCGCCACGCAGTTGCCCTGGGTGCAGCCTTTGAGGACCGCATGGTCTTCGTCGTCCCCGACCCGGATGCCCTGGACCGTATCTGGGAACGCCTGCAGCGGGAGAAGGTGCCCTTGGAAAACCTGCTCGTGAGCTTTATGAAAGAGCTCATGAAACTCTCGCAGCAGGGCTACGTAGACGCGATGGAGCTGTACGCGGCGCTTAACCTGGTGCGCCGTTGTCCGCCAGGGCCCATCTTTGCCCTGCTGGCCACGCGACCCTGGTTCGAACACGTTGGCGACACGTACTACCGCCTGCGCAGCGCGGAATGACCTCCAGGAGGCCTGGCTATGGCACGCCCTCGTCGTACGAGCGTGATGCGCCCTACCCTCGATACCCCTTTTCATATTGACTTTGATTGGTGGAAGCAACGAGAACGAGATTGGCATATTTATCTGGTTAACTTATTATGCGATACCCACCGAGAACAATGGAAGGATGCTCGCGCGGATGAGACCTTGGATTGGGTGGATATGCAAACTGGTGAGGTCCGCCCTGTGAACGCGGTGCAATATGTCCTGATGAGCCACTGCTCACAACAACCTGAATTTCTCGCTCCACGGGGCGGGTTGGTGGACCAGATCTTTCGGGTGCTTTTAGCCAACGGCAACGCGCCCATGACGCCGCGCGAGCTTGGTGAACGGCTTAATAAATCGCCGCAAGTCATCCTGCGGGTGCTCTCCGGACCTCGAATATACCGAGGGATCCGACCCGTCCACGCGCCGGGTGGGCCCTAACGGGGGGCAACCGCTTCAGGAGGCCGAGGATGCCTGCCTCGTCACGCGGTGCTATCCGTACCTTCATTGCCATCGACGTATCTCCTGTGCGCCAAGAGCTTCAAGGGGTGATTGCGTCCCTGCAACGTGAGATGGCCGGCTTGCCCTTGCGTTGGGTCCCTGTCGAGAACATCCACCTAACGTTGAAATTCTTGGGCGATGTCTCCCCACGCAATTTGGAGTTGATCCAAAGCCTTTTGGACAGCGAAGCTCGTTTGTACCCACCCTTTGAGTTTGGCGTGGGCACCTTGGGCGCGTTTCCCAACGACCGCCACCCCCGGGTAATATGGGTCGGCGTGCAGGGGCCGCGCGCGCTATTTGACTTGTATCAGGGCATTGAAAACGCGCTCGCGCGGCTGGGCTATCCGCCCGAACGGCGGGAATATCAGCCCCACCTCACCCTCGCCCGTGTGGCGCGCAACGCGTCCGCGGATGCCATCCGGCGCATTCGTGATATCTTGCGCGCCCACAAAGCCAAGATCGGGTATTTGGGCAGCGTTTATGTGGATGAGATTTATCTCTACCGCAGCGACTTATATCCGCAAGGGCCTAAATACACCCGGTTGCACACCGTGCGGCTTCAGGGCGGCGCGTCCTACGTGTCCTAAACCCGGGCAGTGAGGAGGAAGCAACGTGGCGTCACCGCAAGCCATGGCCTTAGCCCACACGCTGGTCGACGCGTTGGAAGAGAAGAAAGGCGAAGATATCCTAGTGCTCGACATTGCAGACCTCACGCCCATCACGGACCTGTTCGTCCTGGTCTCAGGGTATAGCGACCGCATGTTGGATACCTTAGTGCAGCACGCGCTCGAGCAAGCCGAGGCCAAACATGGCCGCCGCGGCCGGGTCGAAGGCACCGCGCGCGGCGGTTGGATTTTGGTCGATTTCGGCGATGTGATCTTGCACGTGTTCACGCCCGACGTGCGCGCGTACTACGACCTGGAAGGCCTGTGGGCCAATGGGCGGGTCGTTCTGCGTATGCCCTAAAGAAAGCCTAAGGGGGAGGATGGGCTGGGGCCTCAGGTATATGGAGCGCGGCTCATGGCGTCGTTCCCCATCACCCCGCGTAACCGCATTCGGCAGTATCCGCAACGTGCACGATACGACCGTACGACCATTTACGCCATCCTGGACGCGAGCTTTCTCGCGCATGTCGCATACGTGCGGGATGGGAACCCGGTCCTCATCCCCATGCTCTACGCGCGCCGCGGGGACGCGTTGCTCATGCACGGCTCGCCCAAGAGCGGCCTCATGCAGCACCTCGCGGCCGGGGGCGAGGTCGCGGTCGCGGTCACTCTGCTCGACGCGCTGGTGGTCACCAAGGCCGTGGCCGATCTGTCAGTTAATTATCGCTCTGTCGTCGTCTTCGGTCGCGGGCGCCTGCTGCCCGAGGAAGAAAAGCTCGCGGCTCTGCGCGTCCTCACCGAGCGCATCGTGCCGGGCCACTGGCGCGACGATAACGCGCCCCTAGCGGAAGACCTCGCGGCGGTGGCCGTGGCCGAAATTCCCATCGAGCTCGCGTCCGCGAAGGTGCGCGAGATGCCGCCCGACGACCGTCCCGCCTTCCGCGACGCGGCCGTGTGGGCAGGCCTGATCCCTATCCGCACGATCTTCGGGCCACCCCAGGCTGCCCCCTATACGGGCGCGGAGCGACCTCCTGAGGCACTGCGCCAACTCTATGGCTTGCCTAACCCATATCGCGGCGATGATACCCATCATCACGCGAGCAGGGTATAATCATTCCTGCATGAGAGGGTGCACGATGATAGCGTCCAACCTCCCCCACAGGGCCATGCGCGGCCCCCGGGATATCCCGTCCCCTGTCGTACGAGGCCGGTTAACGGCCTTTCTTTATTTAAAACCCGCGAACAAGGAGGTTCCCCAATGAGCGCTGCCAAATCGACCGAAGGCGTCAACCCCTTCCACATGGCCCAAAAGCAATTCGACCATACGGCCGACCTTATGGGCCTGAGCGCTGATGCCCGGGAGATTCTCCGTTGGCCGCTGCGCGAATTCAAGTTTCAGATTCCTGTCCGTATGGATGATGGCAGCCTGCGGGTCTTTTTTGGCTATCGGGTGCAACACAATGACGCGCGCGGCCCGGCCAAAGGCGGCATTCGCTTCCATCCCAGCGAGACGTTGGATACCGTGCGCGCGCTTGCGATGTGGATGACCTGGAAAACCGCGGTGGTCAACATCCCCCTGGGCGGCGGGAAAGGCGGCGTGGCAGTTCAACCGGCCTCCCTGAGCCGTCGGGAGCTGGAAGCCCTGGCCCGCGGTTGGATTCGAGGCATCTGGCGCAACATTGGCCCGCGCATTGACATCCCCGCACCGGACGTGGGCACCACGCCGCAAATGATGGGATGGATGATGGACGAATACAGCCATCTGGTCGGTGCCTACACCCCGGGCGTCATCACGGGCAAACCCATCCCCGCGGGCGGCTCCCCTGGGCGCCGGGAGGCCACGGGCTTCGGCGTGGTGTATCAGATCCGTGAAGCCATGAAGCTGCTCAACATGGAGCCCGAGAAGACCACGGCCTCCATCCAGGGCTTCGGCAACGTCGGTCGGCACGCGGCCCTGGCCTACCAGAAATTCCTGGGCGGCAAGGTGGTCGCGGTCGCCTATTGGGACAACCACGACCAGCGGCCCTACACCATCGCGTCGGACGATGGCCTGGATGTAGAATTTCTGGCCAGCATCACTGACGTCTTTGGCACCATTGACAAGGACCGCGCGCGCGAGGCCGGGTATCGAGTGGAAGACGGGGATGCATGGTTGCGCAAAGACGTGGATGTGCTCATCCCGGCCGCGCTCGAGGCCCAGATCCGCGAGGACAACGTTCACCTGATCAGCGACCGGGTGCGCATCTTGGCCGAAGCGGCCAACGGCCCCACCACGCCCGAAGCCGACGAAGTGCTCAAGACGCGCAATATCCTGGTCATCCCTGACTTTTTATGTAACGCGGGCGGCGTGGTGGTCTCTTACTTCGAAGGCGTTCAGAGCGACATGAACTACTACTGGACCAAGGACGAGGTTCTGGAGCGTTTGGACACCAAATTGACCCACGCGTTCCACGAGGTCTTCCGTCTGGCCCATGGCGAAGGGCTTTACCCGCGCGAGGCAGCCTACATCGTGGCCATTCAGCGCGTGGTCCAATCCATGGAAGCCCGGGGGTGGATCTAACCCGTTGTCGAATTCGCCCCTTCTGTTGTGCGGACGGCCCAGGGCACTCCCTGGGCCGTTGGGTTTAAGAGCCACTTTGTGCGCGACGCGCCCCAGGCTCAGTCAGCGACACCGAGAACGCCCGAGCTTGGTGCGTAGGGAGGCCAGGGTGCTGCCCAGGTGCACCCACAAGGGCGATGGCCGCGCGCGCCATCGCGAACGAAGGAGCGCGGCGCGCAGTTCGAACGCGTTGCGGAAGGGCGGCAGCTCGGTCACCGCCCAGCCGACCTCCCACGGCGTGTGCGCGTCCGAGCCCGCGATGGCCGGGAGGTGATGCTCCTCGGCCCAGGTGAGCGCAGCCGTGTTCGCACCAGGCTTACGCGCGCGGGCGTTGAAGCCTTCAATCGCGGAAATGTATGGCTTCATGGCTTCCAACGTCTCGGGCCGGAACCCCTGGCGCCAGGTGTCAAAGGGGTGCGCGGGCACAATGACCGCGCTCTGGCGACGCAAGCGCGCCACGGCTTCCATGGGCGTCAGGCCCGCGGGAATGGCCTCGCGCACAAAAAAGGCCAGCAGGTCGCCCTCGGTGGTGCGGATCTCCTCGCCCACCAGGACCAAATCGGGTGCGAGCTCGGCCGCGCGGCGCGCGCCGTCGATGGTGTTGTGATCGGTGACAAAGATACGGTCCAGCCCACGCGCCCGCGCCCGGGCGATGAGCTCTTCAGGCGTCATCCACCCGTCCGCGGAGTAGCACGTGTGGCTGTGGAATTCCACGCGCCAGTACCGAGTCGTGCCATGATGCATGGGCTATCCCTCGGGCGTGAAGGGTGCATCGGCCTGCATAAGCCGCGCAGCCCGGCGTCCCAGCTCGACCGCGTAGTTCGTGCCGCGGTCCCAGGGGTAAACCTGGCTCATGGTGGCCAGGTAGAGGCCCGGCAGGGGCGTGCGGATGGCTGGGATGCGCTGGCTGTGATGGACCTCGGGCACGGGCTGCGCGTATTCGGTGCGGTACAGCCACCACGCGCGCACCCACGAGCGCGCGTAGTTGGGCTGAATGCGACGCAAGCCGGCTTCATAATGCTGCAAGACGGCTTCAGGCTCGGCTTGCAGCAAAGGGTCCTCCAACGGCAAATAATCGCCAACGTATACAATGGCATCGCCGCCGTAGTGCTGGGCAGGGATGAAATGAGTGTGCTCGACCAAAATCAAGAAAGGGAAACCCGCTCGCTTGGGGATGTTGTACCAGTAGTAACCGCTGCGCGTGAGGGGTTGCCGCAAGGCGAGGATCACGGTGAGCGCGGCCATGTGCTTCAGGCTCATGAGTTGCAAACGATACGCTGCAGGCCAATCGGGCACCAGCCGCGCGGCCTGGTGCGGTGCGAGGGTGAGCAGCACCGCGTCGAAGCGGCCGCCCCGAGGGGGCGCGTCCACGAGCCAGCCCCCACCCTCGCCCGCGCGTGTGACGCGTTGGACACGCGTGTTTAGATGCACGGCCACGCCCATGGCCCGCAGCCGGGCCACGACCCGGTCCACCAAAGCCTGGAACCCACCTACGAACGTACCCAGCTGGGGCGTGCGGCTGTGCAGGCGTGCCCAAAACCATGCCATGTTGACCTGACGCGCGTAGGGTCCGAATTTGCCTTCGAGAAGCGGCTCCCAGAGGGCTGTATAGGCTTCATCCCCCAACGCACGACGGAGCCAGTCGTGCGCGGTTACCCGCTCGAAGGGCTGCCAGCGAGGCGTGAGGCGCAAATAGGCCAGGACCGCGGCCATGCGTACCTTCGCGGGCCACGACAGGCCCGGGTAAGCCAGGACCGCGCGCGCGGAATCAAAGGGGTAAAAGCGCCCCTGATGATACACCACGGTGACGGGACGACGAAAGATCACATCCTCGCGCCAGCCCAGTTCCTCAATCCAATTCAAGATGTGATGGTCTGAGGCGAACCAATGGTGATAAAAATACTCCAGGCTCCATGCCCAATGGGGCTCGCGGAACCCGCCGGCCAACCCCCCGGCTTGGGGTTGTGCCTCGTACAGGGTGACGTGCCAACCCTGCCGCGCCAAATCGTAGGCGGCCGCGAGGCCGGTCATGCCCGCGCCAACAATGGCCACACGCGGGGCCACGTGGTCGGTGCTGGATTGTGGTTCGGCCATGGTGCACCCCCAAGCGCCCGGTTGGGCTACTCCTCTCCCCCCGTGGCAGCCCGCGCGGCCTCGCCCTCGGGCCGCGGTCGGATCTCAATATCGCCAAAGAGCTCACGTTGATGGGCGACGACCACGCGACGTTTGACCAGCTCCAACAGCGCCAAAAATGCGACAGGCACCTCCTCCCGATGCCGCGCGCGGCGCAGGAAGCGAAAGAAGGTGGTCCGGCCGCGCTCGCGCAGAATGCGCAATAGCGCCCGGATTTTATCACGTATGGTCACGCGCGGCGGGTCTAAGGTCACGCCCAAAGCAGGCTCGGCCGCATGGGGCAAGAGCAAGCGCCGTGCGGCCGCGTGCAAGGTCTGCACGTCGGCCCCGTCTAAACGCCAGGCCACGCGCGGGATAGGGTCGCCCTGGGGCCGGGGATAGGTCCGTTGCCCTCGAGCCAGCCGCTCGGCTAACCACTGGCCGCGCTGCTTGAACGTGCGATAGCGCCGCAGCTGACGCACCAGCTCCTGGCCAGGGTCCGGTTCTTCAGGGGCCTCGGCCGCGGGCGGCCGAGGCAGCAGCGCGGCGGATTTCATCTGAAGCAGCCGCGCGGCCACCACCAAAAACGCGGACATCTCTTCCGGCGACCGCTCAGGCATCGCGCGCACGTGGGCCAGGTACTGATCCGTAATGCGGGCCAGAGAGATGCGGGTGATATCCAATTCCATCCGTTCCAACAGGTGCAACAGCAAATCCAAGGGCCCTTCAAAGCCCTCAGTGCGCACGTGATATTGACGGATGGGGGATAAGATGCTCAGGCCCATCATTCAGTCCACACAGCAGCCTAACCCGACGCGACGAGACGGCGCCGCAATTCTTGATACGCGCGACGCACCGCCATCCAACCGAAGTACACCAGCATGGAGATGGCGTTGAACATGCCGCCCCAAAGGCGCAGGTCCGCGTTGCCGATGACATCACCCAGGACGCGCGCAATGAGAGAGATATGCAGCATGGCCAACGCCACGTACAGGCCGGGATGAAACTCAATGGGCAACCCCAAGAGCGCGGGGAAGATAATGGGCGCGTGGCCGAAGATCATGCTGAAGACAAAGCCCAGCAGGACCGAGTGCAACGCCGCATCGTAGCTAAAGGTGCCGGGTTGCAGCCCTTGCACAATTACAATGAGCGCGCCAAAGATGAGCCACACGTAGCCCGTGAGCAGGCACCAGGCGGCAAAACGGGGCAGCCCCGGCCGATGGATGGTAAACCAGGCGATGTCGTAGCGCAGCAGCCAGCCGCCCAGACCTAACATGCCCAACGCGTACACACGCACACCCAAATCGGGATAGGCTTCGGCCAGCATCAGGCCGAACATGGTGAGCACCAGGGCCCAGCGGAAGATATGGCCCTTGCGTTGGGCCGCGCCAGTCAGGCGGCCCAGCTCGAGCCGTTCGCCCGCGATGGTGAGCACGAAGTAGCCAACCCACCACCACACCACGCGCACCATGGGCCGCCCCAAGGCCCACCATCCCGTCCCAATGGCGAACATGACAATGCCCAGGGCCATGGTTTGCGTATACAGCGCGGTGTGGTGCTTCACCATCACCCACGCGACGCCCGCGAACAGCACCGC
>JAADFA010000010.1 GCA_013153135.1 Chloroflexota bacterium | reverse complement strand
TCCGCCATCGGTCGCCCTCCTCGATCAACATCACCGGAATGCCCTCACGGATGGGGTACTTTCGGTCGCAGTCTTGGCACACGAGCCACGTATTGTGCACCAACGTGAGCTCGCCTTTGCCCTCGGGGGCACATGCGGGGCAGCGCAAGATCTCCAGTAAATCCTGCGGGATGGGTAGTTCCGTCACGTTTGCCGTGTTGCTCATAGACCATCCTCCTTACACCCGGGTCGGCACGCCGGTTTCGATTTCCCGGCGTACGCGTTCCAAATCTGCGTCGACCATCATGTGGATGAGCTCCTCAAAACTCACTGTGGGCTCCCAGCCAAGCTTGCGCTTGGCTTTGCTCGGGTCTGCAAGCAATATGTCCACTTCTGCCGGGCGGAAGAATTTGGGATCGACGACTACATAATCGCGATAGTCAAGGCCGACATAGCTGAACGCGACCTCGCACAATTCCCGCACTGAATGGGCTTCGCCCGTGCCGATGACGAAATCCTCGGGTTCATCTTGTTGCAACATGAGCCACATCGCGCGCACATAATCGCCGGTGTAACCCCAATCGCGTTTCGCGTCAAGGTTGCCCAAGCGGAGCTCCTTTTGCAAGCCGTACTTAATGCGTGCGACCGCGTACGTTACCTTGCGCGTTACAAACTGGCGGCCGCGCCGCGGGCTTTCGTGATTGAAGAGAATGCCCGAAACCGCGAACAGGCCATAGGACTCGCGATAATTGACGGTGATCCAGTGCGCGTATACCTTGCTTACGCCATAAGGGCTGCGGGGATAGAAGGGGGTATTTTCATTTTGGGGGATCTCGCGTACTTTTCCAAACATCTCGCTGGTGGATGCTTGGTAAAAGCGTGCCTTGGGGTGCGCGATGCGAATGGCCTCCAGGAGCCGAGTTACGCCGAGCGCGTTGACATCGCCGGTGAGGATGGGCTGTTCCCATGAAACTGGGACGAACGTTTGCCCGGCTAGGTTGTAGACTTCGTCGGGCTTATATTTTTCAATAATGCGCAGCAAGGATGGAAAGTCCGTGAGGTCCGCTTTGACCAGTTGGATGCGGTCCAGCAAATGGCGAATGCGCTCGTGATACCCGTGGCTCGTATGTCGGATCAGGCCCAAAACCTCATACCCTTTGTCGAGCAAGAACTCAGCCAAATAGGAGCCATCCTGGCCTGAGATACCGGTGATGAGGGCTAAAGGCATGGGTTTCCTCCTCGGGTCGGAATCGCACTCCTGGGGCCGTACGGGTAGGGCGATTATAGTGTGACGGGTAGGGTCCGTCAAGCATAGTTCCTGAATTCGCTATGAGCCATGCTGAAATTAAGCGTCGTTTGTCGCAATGTTCACGCTTTACTCCAAACATCTTTTCATTTTAGGCAGATCTCGATGCTATTCGTGCAAATTGCTCTACAATAAAACATTGGGGCCGCCCTGCCCATGGCCTTGCAGGGCGGCCCCTATTTCTTACGGCCTTATGCTTCCTCGCTAGGCGTAGTGGGGATAAGGTGCACGTCTTTCTGGTGTCCACGTACCCAGAATTTGTAGAACACAATCCCAACGATTACCCACAGGATGGTCGCGTACCACGCTAAGGGGCTGGTTTCGAACAAGTGTCCGGCCAAGAATCCCTGGATGATTACGGTCGCGATGGGCAAGTACGGGACAAAAGGCACTTTGAACGGGCGGGGCAGATCGGGATGCGTTTTGCGTAGCCGTACCAAAGTAAAGTTGGTGAGCAGGAATAAGGCTAGGAAGGTGAGCGATGCGCCGCTCGCGACATCGGCCACGGGGAGCGCGACCCCCATAAACGCGATCAGCACGCCGCTGATGAGAATGGCCCAGTGAGGGGTGCGTGTCTTGGGGTGCACACGGCTGAAGATTTCGGGCAAATCGCCGCCTCGACCCATGGCAAAGGACACGCGCGAACTCGAGTACACTGTCGCGTTCAGGGCCGACGTGGTCGAGGCCAAACCGCCGATGAGCATGAGCACGTGCCCATAGGGCATAATAAATTGCGCGATGCGGACCATGCCTCGTTCCCCGTGTTCGGCCAGGTATTGCCACGGCTTCATGCCAATGATGTCTTGGACAGGAACACCGACCGCCACGAAGGCCACGAGCAGGTAAATCGCGACCACAATCGCGATGGACAGAAAGATGGAGCGGGGCAGGTTCTTTTCGGGTTCGTGCAGCTCCTCGCCTGTTTGGGCGATGATCTCGTAGCCTTCAAACGCGACGAAAGTCAATCCCATGGCCGCGAACACGCCCATCCAGCCGTGCGCGAGCGGGGGCTGAAAGTTGGACCAGACCATTGCCGACGGCGCGTTGAGCATGGCTTTGATGCCGAAGGCCACGATGGTCAGCAGGATGGCCACTTTGGTGATGGTCACGATGTTGCCGACCAGGCCGGTCTCGGATGCGCCTCGGTAATTAATAAAGAGGAAGAGCGCTACCACCACGATCACCAGTCCCTTGATGGCCCATTGCTCCTGGCTCAACCCAAGGAACCAGCCTGGCTCGGTGCTCAAGTGTAATCCAGCCAGCTCCATCAGCTCGACGAAAAAGGTCGCGAACAACACCGCGTACAAACTACACGCGACGGAGTGGCTGAACCACGAAATCCAACCCGCGAAAAAGCCCCAGAAGCGACTCAGGCCTTCGCGCACCCAGAGATAGCCGCCACCGGCTTCGGGCATAGCTGCGCCGAGTTCTGCGTAAGTAAGGCCCGTCAGGCTGGTGACGATGCCGTTGAGAAAGAAGGCAATGAGCAGGCCGACCGGGCCCGCTTTGCCCGCCGCGATGCCCGTTAGCCCGAAGATGCCCGCGCCGATCATGGCGCCGACGCCGATCATGGTTGCCTCAAGCAATCCTAGGCTCCGCTTGAGGCTGGGTTGTTGATGGGATGGTTGCATGTTCGACCTCCTTGCCCTTATTCGTTCTCGCGCGCTGCGCGCGTCGAGTCCCTGGTTCGGGGAGCGGTGCTGCCAGCTTATGCCGCCTCCCCTAAGACGCGGGTGCGGGCAACGTAAACGTTGTTTCCGCGCGCGTCACTTCCCGCATAGGAGGCAGCTCCAGCGGAACTTCGCCCCCGTCCTCTTCGGGCAGCTGAAATTTGAATCCTGGCGGGGGATATTGGACCGATGCTTCGACTCGATACGTGTCGCCCCCGCGTGGCTCGCGCAGGTACAGCGTGAATTCCATCCGGGGGTTCACCGGTTCCACAATGAGCAGCTCCGCCACAGGTTGCTGCTGCGCGTTCCACACCGTAATGTTGATGTGCGGTCGTTGTTGGTACGGGCTCAGCGTCAGATATACCCGAATGCGTTGCGTATCGACCGGTTCAACCCGCAGCTCCCGGACCTCCACCTCCTCGGGCGGGCGTTTGGGATCGTTGGGGTCGTCGAAAAACATTTGGAATTCAGGGGGCAGAGGGTTCAACGGTATGCTGCTCATGGTTGTATCTCCTTCAAACGCTGGAATTATACCGCGCTATAATCAGCAACACGCCTTGAGGAGGGTGCCAATCATGGGGATGGACACGGATGGCTTATTGTGGCGCCACCTGACCACTTTGCCCGCGTTCCGCGCGTTGCTCCGGGCGGTTGAAGCCACGTTCTACCAGGGCTTGCCGTGGCCTCGGCCCATCTTGGACGTCGGTTGCGGCGATGGCCACTTCGCGGCCCATGCCTTCGCTGAGCCTCTGGACGTGGGCCTGGATCCCTGGTGGGCGCCGTTGCGGGAAGCCCGCGTGTGGTCTGGGCACCGTTTGCTGATCGCGGCCGATGGTGCGCATATACCCTTCGCTTCGGAGCGCTTCGGGAGCGCGGTGAGCAACTCGGTTTTGGAGCACATCCCCCATGTGGACGCGGTGCTGCGGGAAGTACATCGGGTGTTGCGCCCGGGCGCGCCCTTTGGGGTGACAGTGCCCAATCACCGCTTCACGCGCTACCTTTCCCTCGCGCGAGGGTTGGAGCGCATTGGCCTGACGCGCGTGGCCGATGCGTATCGTCGCGCGTTCAACCGCATTTCCCGGCACGTACGCACCGACCCGCCTGAAGTATGGCAGGCGCGGTTCGAGCGCGCGGGGTTCCATGTGCGCCAGCGGCGGGACTATTTCTCGCCCACCGCGCTGGCCTTGCTGGAATGGGGCCACGCGTACGGGCTGCCCAGTTGGCTGCTCAAGCAAGGGACGGGCCGTTGGCTGGTGACTTCGGCCCGTTGGAACGTCGCATGGCTGCACCGGTGGCTGCGGCGTTACGTGCGCCATCCTGAGCACCCTCAGGGCGCGTACACCTTCTTCCTGCTAGAACGGCGCTAAGCTCGGGCCGCGGCCGCGCGCACAATCGCAGGGAATTGTTCCGGATCGAGGCTCGCGCCGCCTACCAGCGCGCCGTCGATATCCGGCTGGACGAAGAACGCGGCCGCGTTATGGGCCTTCACCGAGCCGCCGTAGAGGATGCGCACGCGTCGCGCGGCTTCATGACCGAAGGCTTTGGCCAACGTGGGGCGAATGACCTGACCGATGACACGTTGCGCTTCTTCGGGTGTGGCGGCTTCGCCGGTGCCGATGGCCCAAACGGGCTCGTACGCGATCACGACGCGCGCGGCTTGCTCGGGCTGCAATCCGTCCAACGCGGCCAAGACCTGTCCGCGCACCACAGCTTCGGTTTGCCCCGCCCGACGTTGTTCCAGGGTCTCGCCCACGCACACGATGGGCGTGAGCTTATGGCTTAAGGCTGCGTGCACTTTACGGCGTACCATGTCATCCGTCTCGCCGAAGTACGCGCGACGTTCCGAGTGCCCGAGGATGACGAACTGGGCGAACTCGGCCACCATGCGCGGGGAGATTTCGCCCGTATACGCGCCTTCCTCTTCCCAATGCATATTTTGCGCGCCCAGGCGGATGTCGGTGCCCAGGAGCATTTGCGCAACGGGGAGCAAGGCGGTGAACGGCGGACAGAGCACTCGCTCAACCTCGGGCACCGCGCGCAGGCCATCCAGCATCGCCCAGACCAGCTGCCGGGCCTCTTCCACGGTTTTGTGCATCTTCCAGTTGCCCGCGACCAAAGGCGTACGAGCGTTCATGGCCGACCTCCTGCCTCATCACCCGGCTGAAACGCGAAAAAGGGCGAACCTCCCACCTGGCTCGCCCCGAACCCGGTTCGTGGCCATGAAACCTCCGCGCTTACAGCTGGATGGTAATTTGGATCCGCGCTTTTCCCTTCTTGCTCTTGCGCCCCTTGGTCTTCACCAGGGTGCGAATGCAGCGCGTGCACAGCACCTTGCGCACGCGGCGCCCGTTCTCCCAGACCGTTACCCGCTGCAGATTGGGGCGAAAGGTGCGCGGGGTTGATTTCTTCGACCACGGCCGATTCAGGCCGAATTGAGTATGCTTGCCACACATCTCACACTTGGCCATGGTGCACCTCGCTCATGGTAAAATCGGGGGCACGCCCGCGATAGCTCGCGCGAAAAAAGGCTCCTCGCATCGGAGCCAAGCGGGCACAATCTTACCACAAAGCGCGTCCCTTTTCAAGCACGGGGTTGTATCACATAGACGGTTTGGCCAACGCTTTGCGCGGCGCACGGCGTTCGGCCAAGGTGGGAGGTAACAGGGCATGAGCGAGGAACACACCCCCTATGGCCGCATCCACATCTCCACACGCGCGATTGCAGCTATTGCCCATCACGCGGTCCTCAAGTCCTATGGCGTCGTCGGCTTGGCGCCAAAGAACTTGATGCAAGGCATTGCCCAAGTCCTCACACGCGACCCAACCCAGGGCGTTGAGGTTCAGGTCGCGGAGGATGGCATTACCATTGACCTCTATTTGGTCGTGCAATATGGGACCAATATCCGCGCGGTCGCGGATAGCGCGGCCAATACCGTGCGATATCATGTCGAAAAAGCCCTTGGTCTGCCCGTCAAAGCGGTGAATGTTCACATCCGCGGCCTGCGTATCAATGATGATACGGGCGAGGAGGAATGAGCCCATGGCCGAATGGACTTGGGAACCCAATCCACAACGCCGCGCGGCCCTGCGCCGCAAGCCCATCGACGGCCAAGCGCTAAAGAAGCTCGTCGAGGCCGGTCTGACCTGGTTGCGCACCAATCAAGAGGTGGTCAATCGGCTGAACGTCTTTCCCGTGCCCGATGGCGACACGGGGACCAATATGGTCCTGACCATGCAGGCCGCGTACGATGAGATCGCGTCCTCGGGCGAGCGACATTTTGGAACCATGGCTGCTCGGGTTGCGCGGGGCGCACTTATGGGGGCGCGCGGCAATTCGGGGGTGATCTTGTCGCAGCTGTGGCGGGGGTTTGCCAAGGCCGTGAGCGACCACGCGGTGCTCTCGGGCGAGACGTTTGTCCAGGGACTCGAGTCCGCGCGGGCAACCGCATATCGCGGCGTGGTCGAGCCGGTGGAGGGTACCATTTTGACCGTGGCCCGGGCGGTGGCCGAGGCTGCCCAGGCCGCGTGGGACCAAGGCGTCACCGACCCCATCGAGATCCTCGAGCGCGTGGTGGCCGCGGCCCACGATGCAGTGGAGCAGACCCCGGAACTCCTCCCTGTGCTCAAGCAGGCCGGTGTGGTGGACTCGGGTGGCAAGGGGCTGTTCTTCATCCTCGAGGGTATGTTGCGCTATGTCGATGGTAAGCCCCTAGACCAGAGTGAGGCTGTGGTGGTGCCCTTGGCCGCGCTTAACTTGGCTCAGGCCGAAGAACTCATCGAACCGGGCCAGGATTTCGAGGTTGTGGTTGACTTCATCCCTAACGATGGCTTTGACTTACGTGCGTTCTACCAGCGCCTGGCCGAAATGGGCACGGCCATCCAGGTGGGCGAAGGTGAAGGCATGTATCGAATGCATATCCATGTGCCCTTGGAGCGCCGCTATGAGCCCATCGATTACATTATGACTTTGGGGACGGTCACCAAAGTCCACATGGAAAACCTGCGCGCGCAAATGGAGGAGCAACAAAGCGCGGCGTCCCAGGATGAGCGCCCGCGATACGAATTCGCGAACATCGAGCCGGGTCAGATCGCCGTTGTCGCGGTCGCGCCTGGACCGGGCATTGGGCAGATCTTCGCCAGCCTGGGCGCGGCGGCCATTGTGGAAGGCGGGCAGACGTCCAACCCCAGCACCAACGACTTTTTGCAAGCCATCGATCCTCTGCCGACGGACCGCATTATCATTTTGCCGAACAACAAAAACATCCTCATGGCCGCGGAGCAGGTGCAGGCGCTGACCGTGCGCGATGTGCGTGTAGTACCTTCGCGCACCGTGCCCCAGGGATTGGCCGCAATGCTGGCCTGGGACCCCGATGGCGATTTGGACGCGGTGGCCGAGGCCATGACCCAGGCCTTGGACGACGTGACCAGCGGCGCGATCACCATCGCCACGCGGGATGTGACCCTGGACGGCGTGGAGGTGCACCGCGGGCAATATATCGGTCTGCTGGATGGTCGTCTCGTTTTGGCCGCCGACGACCTTGCGGAAGCGACGCTGGGCTTGCTTGAGCGTGCAGGCGCGGAAGAGGCGGAGATCATCACCTTCTTCCGCGGCGCGGATCTGGATAAAACGCAAGCCCATCGCATTGTTGACCGCGTACGGGAGCGCTATCCCGACGCGGAGGTGGAGCTGCATGATGGCGGGCAGCCCCACTACTTCTTTATCATTTCCTTAGAATAAAGGGAGGGGTGCCGCTCCGGTGCCCTGCCCAACCTGCCTGGCGCTGTTGGGAGGTGGGGGAGGAGGAAGGCCCACGGCGCCCGGCGAGCAACGGAGGGATGGTTTATGGCAAATGTAACGGCCTTTGGGCCCATAACCGAGCATACGCCCCTTAAGCCCGCGATTGAGGCATGGCAGGCTTATTTGCGAGATTCTGGGCGTTCGCCGCACACTATTAAGGCGTTTATGAGTGACATGCGCTTGCTGGCCTCGTTCCTGCCGCCGGATAAGACTTTGGGCCAAATTAGCACCCAGGATTTGGAGCGGTTTTTGGATTGGTTGCAGCACGGCCGGGGCGTGCCTTGCAGCCCCAAATCTTTGGCCCGACGTATCACCACGTTGAAGGCCTTTTTCCGTTGGCTCCACCAATATGGCGTACTGGCCCACGACCCGGCCGCGTCGTTGGTACAACGCAGTGTTACCACTCCTCTCCCCGCGGTGCTCACGCCCGTCGAACGTACGCGGGTGCTGCAAGTCGCGGACGCCATGCGTCGCGGGCCCAAGCCGGACGCCCGCCCCTATACCTTGCTCGCGCTGCTATTGGAGACCGGCCTGAAGAAGGGCGAGGTCCTCAACCTCTATCTGCCGCACATCGTGGCGGATGACCCCGAACGCGCGTATTTATTCGTCCGTTATACGGATCCCCGTTACCGGTATAAAGAGCGCCGCATTTCGCTTTCGCCCCAGTGGGTCGAGGCTTATCACGAGTATTTGGCTCAATATCAGCCTATCGATCGGGTCTTCCCTTGGTCCCCGCGGCGGCTGGAGTACATTCTCGAAGACATCGGCAAGCGCGCGGGGCTGGGACGCCGGCTTTCTTTCGCGATGTGTCGGTGGACGGCCGCGCTTACGGACTGGCGTCGCGGGATGCCGCCTGAGGAGCTGCAGCGTAAGCTGGGCCTCTCGGATATCCAATGGCGCGATGTTAAACGACGGCTCGCACAGTTGGATCAGGCCATCCCGCCCGAGCCGGATGGGGATAAAAAGGCCCATGAGCCAACGGATGCATCAGTGGACGTTTGAGCGCCCTCGAGCCCCCGCGCTTGGGTTGATGTTGGCCCTGGGGCTTTGGCTCCTGGTTGGGTGCCAGGGCCAGGTGGCGGCACCCGAGTCCAGGCCCATCGTGTGGGCTGAGGTGGATGGGCCCATTACCGCAACCACGCGCGATTATCTTACGCGGGTGCTCAATACCGCGCGACGGCATCATGCCCAGGTTGCCATCGTGCGCCTGAATACCCCGGGAGGTACGCTCGACGCGACCGAGATTATCATCCAGCGGATGCGAGCGAGCCCGGTGCCTGTGGTTGTCTATGTGACACCTGAAGGTGCGATGGCGGGTAGCGCGGGCGCGCTCATCGTGCTCGCAGGGCATCGGGCTTATATGGCGCCTGCGACGGTAATCGGCGCGGCTACGCCCATTGGTGTGAGCGGACAAGATCTCGACCCGACCCTCAAGGCCAAAACGACCAACATCCTCGCGGCCCTCGCGCGGGCTCTGGCCGAACCTCGCGGCCTCCAGGCCCAAGCTGCGGCCGCGAGGATGGTAACCGAAGCCCACGCCCTGACCGCGGCCGAGGCCCTGGAGGTCGGCCTGATCGATGGCATCCTTCCGGACGAGGCCGCGTTGCTGCGCGAGCTTGATGGCCAGACCATCGCGACACAGCACGCGACGGTGACGTTGCGCACCGAGCGCGCGCCCCAGATCACGGTAAAGCCCCTGCTGGTGGAACGCGTGCTCGCGCTGCTGACCAATCCGAACCTGGTGCTCTTGCTCCTGAGCGTGGGCGTACAACTCATTTTGATAGAGCTCTCCAGCCCGGGTGGCTGGTTCGCTGGATTTTTGGGTTCACTTTTCTTGATTTTAGCTATTTATGGCTTAGGCTTTTTGCCCGTTAATTGGACAGGGTTGTTGTTGCTTGGACTGGCCTTTGTGCTCTTTGTGCTAGAAGTGAAAAAAGCCGCGCACGGCCTTATGGCCTTAGCTGGTGCGGGCACTTTTGTCTTTGGCGCATTGCTGTTGTTCAACACGCCCCTGGCGCTACCTGGGCAGCGTCTGACGTGGTGGTGGGCCTTGGCCGTGGGTTTGGTTATGGCTGGGCTTACGGGTGCGGCCATGCGACTGGTATGGCGGGCGCGCGAGGTGCCTGTTCTCACAGGTGCCCAGGCCACGGCGCGCTTAGTGGGACGTACCGGTTGGGCGCGTACGGATATTCAGCCTGGCTTACGAGGGGGGACGGTGTACCTACAAGGCGAGTTATGGTCCGCCCGCTTAGCTCGGGGCGCGCGGCCCATCCGCGCGGGCGAACCAGTACGCGTTGTCGCGGTTCAGGGCATGTACCTCATCGTGCGGCCCGTGGATGAGCGAGGGAAGTTTGAAGTTAGAGGTTAGAGGTTAGAGGTTAGAGATTAGAGGTTAGAAGTTAGAGGTTGGCTTATCTGTGGGCTGTCGACTACTATCGACTACCGACTGTCAACTGGGCTGGCTTATCTGTCGACTAACGACTGTTAACTGCCGACTTTATTGCTATCTTCCAACTACCAACCACCAACTTCCGTGTTCATCCGTGTTGATCCGTGGTATCTTCTTGCTGCCTGCTCCCTGCTCCCCGCTTACTAGCCAACTTCCAACTACCAACTTCAAACTTCAAACCGCCAACCACCAACTACTAACTACCAACCTCCAACCTCAAACCACCAACTTCCAACCACAAACCATCTGCGTTTATCCGCGGTTCCCAACTTCAAACTTCCAACCTCCAAAAATCCACGTCCATCCGCGGTTGCCAACTATAACATCGGCATGCCATCCAGCTCATTTCGGGCTTCGTTGTGTGAGCGGAGCACCATCCAGGCTTGCCCGCCACGGCGCACAAGTTGGACCTCGTCCTGGATATCGAAGGTGTTGCCCCAATAGGGCTTGCGCTGGCCGACCGCAATACGCCGTCCGGACTGCAGCGCGCGTAGCAAGGTTTCTCGGCGGAAGATGCGCCGGTCGCTGTAGAGCTGGCCCAAGATACGTTCATACCCGCGAGCCCAAAGCACGCGGCCATCGGCCCCGCGATGCACCGCCTCCAGGATGATGTCGTATGGCTTGGTGCGACGGAACATGGGCAAGTCCTCCTGCTGGTGCCACGAGAACCCAAGTCGGGGCGGGCGGATTCGAACCGCCGACCCCCGCGCCCCAAACGCGGTGCGCTACCGCTGCGCTACGCCCCGATGGTCGTTCCTTAGTATAATGCCCCTCCTCCCCATCGTCAAGCAGCGCGATGAGGGGTGCACGCAAAGGTTGTCGAAACGGCAAGCGCCCTGCGACCATGGTCGCGCTCGCGTGCCGCCCCGCCGCGGGCTTCCAGCCC
>JAADFA010000148.1 GCA_013153135.1 Chloroflexota bacterium | reverse complement strand
CGCGGCCATGACACGCGGACTTCCAGCCTGCGGCGGCGCCAACCGCGACAGCCCCCTGCGCCTCCCCCTCGCCACGTGACCGTTTCTACCACCTTTGCGTGCTCCCTGAGGTATCTATCCGCTCAGGCCACGCCAAAGAACCATGCCCCATAAGCCCAGGACGACCGCGGTGAACTCCGCGGGCCACGGGGCCAGGCGCTATGGACGTGGCTGCTCAGCTACGCGTTCATGGCTGAGGAAGTGGTGCGTACCTTGGTTGGCGCGCTGGGGGGCTGATCGCGTCCATCCCGCTGACCACGGTGGTGGCCACATGGCTTGCCACGCGCTTCGCGTGGGGGCGAGGCTCGACCCCCGGCCAATGGCCCCCATGGGCACACTCATGCTTGGTGATGGGGCGGGCACGCGCGGCGCACCAGTTCGGCTGCGGCTTCATCCGGGGATTGGTCGCGGGCCAGCACGGCCGCGAGCGCGGCGTCCCAGGCTTCCGAGCGGGTGCGTGCACGCCACGTTTCCCAAAGGTGCTCGCGCACCCAGGCCTCCAGTTCAGCCCGAAGCCGCGCGGCATCGCGACGTTGTCCCTCGCCCGAGCGTTTGAGGTACGCGCGGTGCGCGTCGATGGCTTGCACCAGCTCTGGGATACCTTCGCCTGACGTCGCGATGGTGAGCAGCACTGGCGGGACCCAGGCCTCGGCTCCGGAAGTGGTTGCAGCGTTTTCGCGCGCGGGCGCGAGGCGCAGCATCTCTTCAAGCGCGCGGCGGGTCACGGCCGCGTCGGGTCGATCGGCTTTGTTGACCACGAAGATGTCCGCGATCTCCAAGATGCCGGCTTTGATGGCCTGGATGTCATCGCCCAGGCCGGGGGCTTGCACCACGATTACGGTGTGCGCGAGCTGGGCAATATCTACCTCGGCCTGCCCCGCACCGACTGTTTCGATAAGGATGATGTCGTATCCTGCCGCGTCGAGGACCTGCGCGGCCTGGGCCGTGGCTCGCGCCAAACCGCCCACCGCTCCTCGGGAGGCCATGGACCGGATGAACACGCCCGGGTCGCCCGCCAGGCCCTGCATGCGGATGCGGTCGCCCAGGAGCGCGCCGCCGGTGAAGGGGCTGCTCGGGTCCACCGCGAGCACGCCCACTTTTCGCGGTGTCGCGTCCGAAGGCTGGCGGTAGGCCCGAGCGAGCGCGTAGACCAGGGTCGATTTCCCCACGCCCGGGGGGCCGGTGATGCCCACCCGGTGCGCGCGGCCCGTGTGCGGGAACAGGGCCCGCAGCAAGGCACGTCCTTCAGGCGTGTGGTTTTCCACCCAGCTCAACCCGCGCGCGAGCGCGCGGCGGTCGCCGCGGAGGATGCGTTGCGCCCATGGTGTGATGTCGTTCATGTCCGGCTCCTGGGGAAGGTTTGGCTGTGGGGCCCAGAGCATGCCTGTGCAAGGCGCCGCGCGCGGCCCGGGGATCAAGCGGGTTGGCTTTGGGCCGCCTCCGAGCCAAGGACGGCCTCGCGGATATCGTGAACGATTTGGCGCGTGGGCGTGCCCGGGCCGTAGACTTGGGTCACGCCCATAGCCTTCAGCGCGGGCACATCCCGGGCTGGGATGATGCCTCCCACAAACACTTTGACGTGGTCCAAGCCGTACGCGCGCAAGCGCTCGATCACCTGGGGCACGAGGGTCATGTGCGCACCCGAGAGAATGGACAGCCCTACAACGTCTACATCTTCTTGCAGGGCTGCGTCCGCAATCATATCGGGCGTCTGCCGGATGCCGGTGTAGATAACTTCCATGCCCGCATCGCGCAGCGCGCGCGCGACCACTTTCGCCCCGCGGTCGTGACCGTCCAAGCCCGGTTTGGCAATAAGTACACGGATCTTGCGGGCCACGGTTCCCCCCCTTTTTAGCTAGCTCTTGCGGCGTCGTTTGCGTGGACGCCGTCGGCCCTTGAGGTTCTGGTACGCTTGCTCAAATCCGTACAGCAGTCGTTGTTGATAGAGTTTGCGACGTTTTTCGTCCAAATCCGGCCGTATCCAGCGCGGCAAGTGCGCCTCGGTGAGCTTGCGTGCGACCTCGCTGGCCGAGAGCCGCCGCGTGCGGGCTTTACGCAGCTCTTCGTGCACCTGATGGAGCCAATCCCGGAACGCCAAGACGTGTTCCATACGTAGCACGCCGTCGCGGCTGCCGATGATGCGGTAGTCGGTATATTCGCGCGCGAGCTCGTCCAAATTCGCCTCCCAGGTCGCGAAGTCGGCCTCGGCCAAGAAGGGAGGCTCGCGGGAGGTGACCGTATCGCCTACGAAGAGCACGCGACGGCTGGGCCACACGACCCACACGGCCGAAGGCGAAACCCCGCCCCGATGGAACGCGGTCACGGGGTCTTCATCCCAATGGAAGGAGATGGCTTCGTTGAAGAAGACGTTGGGCTGACCCCAGCGCACGCCCTGCATGGTGGGACAGAGTTCCCAGTTTTCCCCCCGGTGGATGGTTTGGGAGCGAAACAAGTTGGGCCGTTCGCTGAAGACCAGGGCTGCGTGCTCATGGGCCACAATGGTGTTACTAAAGTGGCGTCCGCCCAGGCAGCGGTCCGGATGATGATCGAGGTACAGCAGCACGTGGTTAGGCCCCCGGCCGTTGAACGCCCGGAGCGCGCTCTTCCATGAACGCGCGTTGTCCGGGCACGGGGGCGAATCGATCAAGATGCTCCCCTGAGCCATGACCAAAAGGCCCAAGACCACACCTGGATAGCGGTCTTCAATATAGACTTGTGGCGCGATTTCTTGCATCGTATCCCCTCGGAAACCGGAACTGCCGCGCGTCCAAACTCTCTTTTGATTATACCCGCGGGCGTGCGTGCATGTCCGTTCGGGCGTCACGCGGGGCGCAGGCAAATCTTGTCGAAGCCCATGCCCCGGGCGGCAGAACTCGCGCGCTTAACCCGCGGCCTCGTAGACTCCCCCTAACCATAATCACACCCCGCCACGGGCTGCGGGCGGCTGAAGTTGCCCGCTAGAAATCCCCCCACCGCACGCCCCACGCTGGGCCAGTCAGCGTGCAATTTTATATCAACTAGCCGCGGGCTTCCAGCCCGCGGCGGGGCAGCACGCGGGCGATTGGCCTTTCGACAACCTTTGCGTACACCCATCGCGCCTTCGGCCTCAGGACCTTGACCAGGTACAATAGAGCCCACAAGGAGGACGTATGCGCGTCATGACCAGGTTTGTGCGCAGGGTTTTTTTGGTCGCGCTCGGGGGCTTGGGTTTGTACGTGGCCCATATTGACCGGCTGTTTTGGGTTCGGCCATGGCTGCCGACGTGGTGGGCGCGCGTGGCCGCGCTGCTGGGGATGTACGCGCTGAGCGCGTGGCTGGTGTATGCGGATACGAAGCCGCGCGCCGCACAACTTCGACAGCGCATCCCCTGGGCCCTGCGTTTGGCCTTCGTGCTTGTGCTCACCGCGGGCTTTGGATGGCTCTTTTTTGCTTCGTTCTACGGTTTCAAACTGTACCGACTCGCATGGTTGGCGTGGACGTTGGTCAATCTCGTGTGGTGGGCCGCGTGGCTTTTGAGCCCATCGCAGCCGGTGCGTTTCGTTACCTTGCTGTTGGCGTTGACCTTGGTACTGGGCTGGTTCTACAGCTTGGGCCGTTTGTTCGTCTGGGTCTCCAGTTACCCTTTCCCTTATTCCTGGTCCGAAGCGAACCGTTTGTGGGATTATTCCACCATTTTCGCCCGAGAGCGTTATCTTTATCCTAAAGACAAACCCATTCCCGTATTCAACGATCCCGGCCGGACGTTGCTCTTTGGCTTAATTTATGTGTGGCCCTACGCGAACTTGTGGCTGGTGCGGTTTTGGCGGGAAGGGCTCTATGTATTTCCGAACATTGCCCTGGCGCTGCTTGTCTTTGGCTGGCCAAAGCGTCCATCCTCGCGAGGGATGTGGGCTTTGCTGGGCTTGTGGGGTTTTCTGTATTTAGCCCAGGGGCCCATTTATCCGCCTTTGGTCCTGGCCGCGCTGTTGGTTTGGTGGGGCGCTTATCACCCCAATCCATGGGTGCGGGTGCTGGCGCTTTTGGCCGCGGGCTATGGGGTGCGCATTACTCGCTTTACGTGGGCCTTTGCGCCCTTCTTATGGGCTTTGCTGTTGGTCTCGAGCTGGGAAACCACGCCGCCATGGCGCAAGGCGTTCTGGCAACGACACGGACCTATGCTTGCGGCCGCGCTGGTTGGGTCGTTGGGCTTGGCCGCGTGGGTGCCAGGCGACCGCTTGGTGCGCTGGCTTTCGCAGCTCGATGGCAGCGCGGGTGTGGTCTTTTTGCGCTCGCATGAAAAGTTCGGCCAGCTTACTCCCCAGGCCTTGTGGCATACGTTGACCTACCAGCGCTTCTTGTGGTACCGCTTGTGGCCCAATCCCAGCTTCCGGTGGGGCCTGTTGCTCGCCTTGGCCCTGGGTACGATGGGCTTAATCGGCTTGCTGGTGCTCACCTATCGCCGTGGCTGGTGGCACTGGACGCCCTGGGGCCGTCGATACCTCGGTCTGGTGATGGCCGCGTTTTTTATCGTGGGCACCTTCGTGAGCACCAAGATCGGAGGCGGCGATAATTTGCATAATTACGATATGCTTTTGGTCGGTTTGCTGTTCACGGCTGGTGCGGCGTGGCAAGCGGGCTTGGGGCAACGTTTTCGCGTGGACGCGGCCGGGCTTAGGCCCTGGCTTGTGATCGCGGTTCTTGGGCCGGTGCTGGTGCTGTCCGCATATAGCACTTATCAACCTATCCCGCGCGTTCCGGCCCCACGACAGCGCGAGATCCTCGCCCATCTCCGCGACCTTATCCAGCGTACCCAGGCCGAAGGTCAAGGCGAAATCCTGTTTATGGACTTTCGGCATTTCTTGACCTTTCACCTCGTGCCCCAAGTGCCTCTTGTGCCTGAGTATGAAAAGAAGTTCCTCATCGATCGAGCCTTTAGCCAACATTGGCCTACCTTTGAGCCGTATTATCGGGATTTGGCCCAACAACGCTTCGCGCTAATCATTACCGAACCCTTGAAAGATCGGCTCAAAGACCCGCGCGAGGCGAACTTTGCGGAAGAGAACAACGCGTGGGTGCAGTGGGTCGTGCGTCCCACATTGTGTTATTACAAGCCTATTGAAACGTGGCGCGAGGTGGGCCTGCAAGTGCTTGCCCCCCGCGAGGATGTAGACCGTGAACGTTGTGCCCGTCTTGTGGAGGCGTTGCGATGATCGACCCGGTGGTTCAGCCCCCTTCCCTGCCCGAACTAACGCCCGAGGAGATGCGGCGTTATTCGCGACATCTGCTTTTGCCCCAGGTGGGGCTGGAAGGACAGCGGCGGCTCAAGGCCGCGTCCGTGGTGATCGTGGGCGTGGGTGGTTTGGGGTCCGCCATTGCCATGTATTTGGCTGCGGCCGGCGTGGGGCGCATCGGCCTGGTGGATGATGACGTGGTGGATGAGAGCAATTTGCAGCGTCAGGTCATCCACGGCCAGAGCACGTTGGGCGAACTCAAAGTAATCTCCGCGCGGCAGCGGATGCTGGATATCAACCCCTACATCACGGTGGACGTCTATCCCACTCGCCTGACATCCAATAACGCGATGGAGATCCTTCGGCCCTACGATATCATCGTCGATGGTACAGATAACATTCCGACCCGTTATTTGCTCAACGACGCGGCAGTGCTCTTAGGTAAGCCTTATGTATACGGCTCGATTTACCGCTTTGAGGGCCAGGTCAGCGTCTTTTACGCGAAAGAAGGGCCCTGCTACCGCTGTCTCTTCCCCGAACCACCACCGCCCCATCTGGTGCCTACGTGCGGCCAGGGGGGGGTGATCGGCGTTTTGCCCGGTACCATCGGCACCCTGCAGGCCACCGAAGTGATCAAACTTATTCTTGGCATTGGCCAGCCCCTCATCGGCCGCTTGCTCCTGTATGACGCGTTGGATATGTCTTTTGATATCGTCCGGGTGCGCAAGAACCCCAAGTGCCCTGTGTGCGGTGAGCGTCCGACCATCACCACGTTGCAGGACTACGACGCCTTTTGCGGCTTGCCCAGTGCCGAAGCGCGCGCCGAGGAGGCTCGTTGGGAGATTGGCCCGCGTGAACTGGCTCAATGGTTGGCCGAGGAGCGACCGGTCCGGGTGATCGATATTCGCGAGCCTCACGAACTGGCCATCAGCCGCATCCCGGCGGCGGAGAATGTACCTTATAACCGCCTGTTGGCGAGCTACGAATCGTGGGATCGGGAGACGCCCATCGTCTTGGTCTGCCGTACGGGCAACCGCTCCGCGCAAGCCGCGCGCGTGTTGCGCGAAGCTGGCTTTCAGCATGTGTGGAACTTGCGCGGGGGCATCAACGCGTGGGCGCGGGAGGTTGATCCCAGCCAGCCCGAATATTGACGTTCAAGGGATTTCGCCCTCGCCCGCGAGCTGAGCGCGCACAACGATGCGCTGGTTATCGACCATGTAGGGGTAACACGAGATCAGCGTTGCGACGGGCTCCTCGGTGGGGAGCATCCACTGGACATCGGTGGGCTCGACGATGTGAATTTCGGTCACCACGTAGGTGTAGATTTGGCTTTGGGTGTGGATGTAAATTTTATCACCGGGTTGGAGTTTATCCAAGTCGCGGAAAATCTCGCCGTAGATATCGTTGTGGGCTGAGAGCACGATATTGCCCGGCTGACCGGGATTGGCGGATCCGATGTGTTGTCCTACGCCCTTTTTGAGCTGCTCCCAATCGTCGCCCATGACGATGGGCGCGTCGACGCCAATTGCGGGGATGCGGATGCGGATTGCGTGCTCGGGGCTTGGCGTGGGGATGGTCAGGGCCGCGTAGTAGGCTTGCACATAGGGCCGCAGGTGCTCGGGGATTTCGGCCTCGTTAGGCCGTGCGCCGCCGGGAGCGTTGGGGGGTGTGTGCCCGCTGGGCAAGACGAGGGGCCGGAGCCAAGGGGTGGCCGTGGGCGTGGGTGGCGCCAAGGCCTGGGCGATTTCGTCGTTGAGCGCGCGAACCAATCCAAACGCGTGCGCGAGGACTAAGAGCAAGCCCAGGACCGCGAGGACTTCAACTGTCAACAGCGCGCGGTCCCACCAGGAGCGTGAGGCTCGGGCAGGCTCGACGCCGGGCCGCGGCAGGGGTTGCTCTTCCATGAGGTCCCCGGGTGGGATGTCGGGCGTAATGAGGACCACGCGCCCTGTACGGCGGTAGTACTCCAGCCGTGCGCGGCGCGCTTCGCGTAGGGCGTCCATGTAGGCTTCGCGCAGGCGATGGGCTTTGCGCTCGGGTTTGGTTCGCGAGCTGGGCATGGGCGTCCTCCGTGCCGCGTTACGGCGTGGCCGTTGGCGTCTGGGTTGGGGTAGGGGTGGGCGTGGGCGTGGCTTCGAGGCGGAGCACCACTTTGACAGTGGGCGGGGTCATCTGAGCGACGCTAAAATCTTCGTGTAGTCGTACTTGTGGCTCTAATGTGTATTCGCCCACGCTGAGGTTGGTGACGTCAACCACCACTTGAATGTCGGTTGCGGGGTTGAGCTCGTTGAGTTTGGGCTCGGGGCCATTGATTTGTAAGGAGACATATTGAGGTTGTACTTCGGCGACCAGGCCTTGGGCGAGCCCTTCTACACGTACGGGCACCGCGTCGAAGAACCGGTTTGCCACAAACGGCTCGATGACCACTTCAACCCGAGCCTCAGTGGTGTCCACGGCTTCGAGGCCCTCGGGGATCTGCAAGGGGACTTTGTTGGTGACCGGTCCGCTGGCGCCGTTGATGTTGACAGGTTCCGTCTCAACGAACATGACATCGTCGATGATCTCGCCCGTCGGGTCATAGAGGGTAACCAAGGGCGGGTCGACCATGACTTGCGCGATGTGGTACCCAGGGGCAGGTTGGCCTTTGAGCACCACTCGGATGGGAACTTCTCGGTAGCGGCCAGGCGACTTTTCGAGCAGGATGCGCGCGTGGGCTGGCGTCAGCTCGACGTTGGGTACCGGGTTGCCTTGGGTATCTACAGGCACCAGGGTTACCCGCTCGGGCAAGGCATGATCGTCGGTGATTTGTAGCGGTGCTTGGGCCTCGGCTACACGGCGCACATCGCGCGCGGGGCCACTGGCGCGAACGCTCGAGGGGGTCACACGGATTTCATAATCTCGAAACGCGGCCACGAGCGCGCTCTCAAAGCGTGGGCGCACGGGCACTTCGCGTACCAGGAGCCGATCGAGCTCGACTTCTACGGCTTGTGGATCGTAACGCAAGATGCGGACCAGACGATGGTGGCTGACCACGTGCACCGGCACGGTATGGCGACCTGGTGGGAGGCCAGCGAGGTCCACCCATGCTTCCAGCGCGTCGTCGGGCAGCGGGGCGCGCAGTACACTCTGGGGCGCGAGGATGGTGACCATGACGCCCTTGTCGAGAACTTGGGGGTTCAAGAGCAGCATATCCGGGTCCAGGTTGCGCGCTTCGAGGGAAACGTGATACACCCGGCGTTCGTTGGGATTCTGCTCAAACTGGGCCCATGTCCAAAGCATGGTCGCCAATAAGGCCGCCATGAGAAAGTTGGCTATGATTTGACGCCATGTTTGTTCCTGGCCGAAGATGCGCATGGTGTGCATCCTTTCAGGAGTTGCGCGCGCGTGCGCGGGTGCGCGGTTCGCGTGTGAGGGGCCACAATCGCGGCGTGGATGGGACGGTCAGGTTAGCGAGCAAGAGCTCGCGCGCTTGGGCTGGGCTGAGGTCGGGGATGAGGCGGCCATCGCGCATGATGGATATGCGCCCCGTTTCTTCGGAAACGACCAGTGCGATGGCATCGCTGACCTCGGTGATGCCGAGCGCGGCCCGATGGCGCAATCCAAGCCGTTGGGTACCCTGGGGTGAGGGTAGCTCGATTCGATCGGTTAAGGGCAAAATGCACCCTGCGGCTTGGATGCGGCCGCGCCCGATGATCACAGCTCCGTCATGCAAGGGGGTGTTGGGGTAGAAAAGCTGCAAAATAAGCTCTCGGCTGACCAGGGCATCGAGCAGCACGCCTGTGCGGATGTATTCCCCCAGGCTGATGGTGCGCTCAAAGACGATGAGCGCACCGATGCGTTCCCGCGACATGTCGCTCACGGCTTGGACCACCGCGTCGATAATCGCGGCGACTTGCGATTGCCGCGTGGAGGGGAGCGCGCCGAGGCGTCCCAATCGCTCAAGGGCCTGCCGCAATTCGGGGGCGAAGATCACGGGGATGGCCACGACCAAGGCGGAGAAGATCCCGCGCAACACCATGTTGAGCGCGGGAAATTCGAGCACTCGTACAAGCAACCCGACCGCGATCGTGAGAAAGAAAACGCCCCGCAGGATGGCCATCCCGCGAGTGCCTTGTAACCAGGAAAGGACCAAAAAGAAAAGTAGCGTGACCAGCAGGATATCTACCAGACTGGTCCAGTCGAAACGAGCCAGGACCAGGCTGATATGGATGAGCAGTTCATCCACGGATACGGCCCCCGTTAGAGCGGTTGCAGGACTTGATCCTTACGTAGACGTTTAAATAGCATCACGCTGGGGCCTTTGGGTTTAGATTCTTCCGCGGCTTCGACCCAGGCCCGGCTGAAACGAGCGAGGTCTTTGACTTCTTTGGGCTCGAAGCCGAGCTGCTC
Organism: Chloroflexota bacterium; assembly: GCA_013153135.1. Taxonomy (GTDB): domain Bacteria; phylum Chloroflexota; class Anaerolineae; order Anaerolineales; family DRMV01; genus JAADEN01. The sequence continues at coordinate 1,944 of JAADFA010000148.1, read as the reverse complement.
CCAGACATGTTTTGTTGCTTTGTAGAACGTTGGATGTACAAACGCTAATGCGGCTTCGCTCTGCAGCTCCTTGGAGCGCTCGATGATTTCGTTCATGGCCGCGTGCAGGGCAGCGTCCACATGGTTGCCTGGAAGGATGTAGAGTTCATTGATGCGGGTGACCAGGTTCTCGACTTGCCAGCCGATGAGGCCAACGAGCTGGCCATCGGCCTTGACGAGCAGGTAGGCGCGGTCACCGAACCGCGCGATGACATCCGCCCGTGAAGGCTGGAGTCGTCCCCGCGTGACGCGCGCAATGAATGCGGCGATGTCTTTAGCATGGCTGGGCGTTGCTTTTTCGACCTTCACGGTAGCCATGGGGGGCGCCTCGGTTGGCTTGGCCGCGGGGGCCGCTTTGGCTTGGGGTGCTGCTGCCGCGGCCGCGGCTGACGCTTGGGTCGGTCGGGTAGCGGGTTTTTTGGCCGTGGGCGCGGGTTCAGCCCGCATTCCTGGGATGCGCGTCCAGGCGCGCATGACCTGGCGCCAGGTGTATTCGAAGGATCGACTATTGTCGATCACAACGTCCGCGCGGGCTTTTTTGATGGCCTGGGCGGATTGGGCCTGGATGCGCTGGCGGGCTTCTTCGGGGCTCAGGCCGCGTTTGATAAGGCGCTCAAGTTGCACTTCGGGCGGTGCATCAACAACCCAAATTGCGTCGCACCATTTGTGTAAGTCGGTTTCGAGCAGCTTGATGGCCTCAATGACCACAACTTTGTGGGGCGCGCGGCGGATAAGGTGCTTGACGGCCTGGAGTACAAGGGGGTGCACGATTTGCTCGAGCTTTTCCATGGCCTCGGGCACGCAGAAGACCAATTTGCCCAGCTTGCGGCGGTCGATCTCGCCATCAGGCCCGAGGATCCATTTCCCAAAGGTCTCGACCACTTTGGTATAACCGGGCGCGCCGCGCGCGATGGCCCGGTGAGCGAGGCGGTCCGCGTCGATGCCGTAGGCCCCTAAGTGCTCGAGCATCTTACGGACCACGCTTTTCCCGGTCGCGATATTCCCTGTCAAGCCGATGATGTACTTATCGGGGAATGCTTTGGACATCGCTCTCTTGCCCCGTTCGTGGCGCTATGACAATGTTATCACAACTCGCCCGATTCTTCCAAGGTCGCGCCAAATCCCGTCACCCGGCTGGGTTCGGGCGACGGGGGAGGAAAACCGGCCCTGTGGCTTTAGGATCTGGGAGGGTTGAGGTGGTGCTAAACGCGCAACGGCCCCTCACCCCCGGTGCCTCTGGTCGGGTCCTTGCACCCTCTCCTGGCCTCGGGGGGTGAGGGGCCGTTTTAAATTACATTCCAATGACCTTCAAGACGCAACGGCTACATCGCGCCGCTGCAAGCCGCCAGCACGGTCGCGAAGGCCAACAGGGTCAGGACGACGGGCAGGAAGCGCTTCATCGGTCTCCTCCTTGTTCTAGGGTTTGCGATTCGGTCCTTTTGGACCCGACCGTTTTGGAGAGGGTGGGCGGACTCAAGGCGGGTTATGGTGAACATCCCACGGTGGGGATGGTTGTTACAGTTGCTCATGGTTCTTCCCTGTTTGAGGCCCCCGACCTGGGGCTTGCCCGCGGCGAGTCCCCGGCGTTCGGGTAGCCTATAAGCCGCATTCTGTCCCGCCTGGGTGGCCGTGCCCGGGGGACGGCGGCACACGGCCAGAGCCAGACGGGGGTGGTCATCTATCTACGCGGCCCACCCGGCGCTCCAGGGGTGCGGGCCACACCCCGGGGCCTTCCTGGCCCCTTCGCGCCTGCTTGGCCTTGCTCCCGGCGGGGGTTGCCTGGCCACGACGGTTACCCGCCGTGCCGGTGGGCTCTTACCCCACCTTTTCACCCTTGCCCGCACCCGAGGGCGAGAGGCCCTCGGGCCGCTGGCGGTCTGTTTCTGTGGCCCTATCCGAGGGGTT
>JAADFA010000034.1 GCA_013153135.1 Chloroflexota bacterium | reverse complement strand
CGACCCCAACGGCAATGCGAGCTTTGACCCAGCCACCTGGCAAATCCGCTTGGACGACATCCTCCCTGGCGGCGCGAGCCTAGTCTTGCCCTCGGATGAGGCTTTAGCGATCCTCGGTGCGCTTGTAAAGGCTCTGAAAAGAAATGGAGGGGGGCAGGCAAATCTCGTGGAAGCCCATGCCGCGGGCAGCTGGACGCGCGCTTGACCCGCGGGCGGCGAAACCTGCCCGCTATCCTCGCCGCCGCGCGTTGGGCTGAACTACCCGCGTGTAATTTTATGCAAACTAGCCGCAAGCTTCAGCCTGCGGCGGCGCCTACGCCTCCCCCTCGCCCCATGACCGTTCTACAACTTTTGCGTGCACCCGAAATGGAAAAACCCTTGACGTGTTCTTTAGGCTCCTATATAATAGGGGCGCATGAAGAGGCAAGGGATGGACGTCTGCCCGTAGGTGCAGCGCTGGGGCGAGGTATGCCCCGGACGCTGGCTTTTTGTGTCTATCTGGTCCGAACGCGAGCTCATGCGTAACGCAGCCCAAAATGATGATGGCGAAAGATAGCCAAGTCCCCCTCACAACCTGGCCGACGCCGGCTGGCGCGCTTCGGTCAGGGTTTTGTGCTTAAGCGCGTCCATAGGCCCCATCTGAAAGGAGGTTATCCGTGGAGACCAAAGATATTCTCTCCCTCCGCATCCGCCTCGCGTCGCCTGAAACCATCTTGAGCTGGTCGTACGGCGAAGTGACCAAGCCCGAGACCATCAACTATCGCCGCCTGCGCCCCGAAAAAGATGGCCTCTTTTGCGAGGTCATCTTTGGACCGACGCGGGATTGGCAATGCGCGTGCGGTAAATACAAGAACCGCCGCTACAAGGGCATCGTCTGCGACCGCTGCGGCGTCGAGGTCACCCGTTCCGAAGTGCGGCGGGAACGTATGGGCCACATCAAGCTCGCCGCGCCCGTAGCCCATATTTGGTACGCGCGGCGGGTACCGTCCTTCTTGGGGCTGCTGCTGGATATCAACCGCCGGAACCTCGAGCGTGTGCTATATTTCGCGCAGTACGTCGTTACGTACGTGGACGAGGAAGCGCGCAAACGCGCGCTCAACCGCCTCAACAAAGAGATCGGCGACAGCGAGCGCGAGTTGGCCGAGCGCATCAACCGCCGCATCGCGGAAATCAACGCGCAACGTCAAAAGCGTCTCCAAGCCTTGGCCAATAAGCGCAAGGCCATTGAGGCCGAATTCAACGAAGCCGTTGCCGAACGCATCGAACCTATCATCCAAGAAGGCCAGCGCCTCGAACGGCTCTTGGAAGACCGCCTCGGCCAGATCGCGGACGAACCCATCGCCTTCCGCGACACCATCATCGTACAGCAGGGCGAAACCATCGACCACGAGCACGTCTCGCGGGTGCAGCGCCTGGTGCAAGATCAGCTGGAACGCATCGAAGCCGAGCTGAGCCAGGATAAAGAGCGCCGTCTCGCAGCCATTGAGGCCGAAGAGCAACGCGTGCGCGCGGAGGCCGAACGCAAGAAGGAAGCCCTGCGCGCCGAGCTGGAAGCCCAAGCCAACAAAGAGCACGATGAAAAGGTCCGTCTGCGGGATGAGCTCCTGGAGCTGCGTCCCCTGACCTTCTTGAGCGAAACCCGCTACCGCGAGCTCAAGTCCCGTTGGGGTAATGTCTTCCGCGCGGATATGGGCGCGGAAGCCTTTTTGGAGATCTTGCAACAGCTCAATTTAGACGAATTAGCCAAGGAGCTCTGGGAAGAGATCCGCACCACCAAGAGCAAGCAAAAGCGCAAGAAGGCCATCAAGCGCCTCAAGGTGGTCGAAGCCTTCCGCCGCTCGGGCAACAAGCCGGAGTGGATGATTTTGCAAGTGCTTCCGGTGTTGCCGCCAGACCTGCGCCCCATGGTGCAGCTGGACGGCGGTCGCTTCGCGACCAGCGACCTGAATGACCTCTATCGCCGGGTCATCAACCGCAACAACCGGCTCAAGCGCCTCATCGAGCTCGGCGCACCCGATGTTATTATTCGCAACGAGAAGCGGATGCTGCAAGAGGCCGTCGACTCTCTCATCGATAACTCCTTCCGCGGCAAGGCACTGCTCCGCCGCGGGCGCCGCGAACTCAAATCCTTGAGCGACATGCTCAAGGGCAAAAAGGGCCGCTTCCGCCGCAACTTGTTGGGTAAGCGGGTGGACTACTCCGGCCGATCGGTCATCGTCGTGGGCCCGAACCTGAAGTTACACCAGTGCGGCCTGCCCAAGACCATGGCCCTGGAGCTTTACCGCCCCTTCGTACTCGCGGGCCTGGTGCGCAAAGGCTACGCAAATAACCTGCGTGGAGCCAAACGGCTCATCGAGCGAGGCAATCCCGAAGTGTGGGAAGTGCTGGAAGAGGTCATCAAAGACCGTCCCGTGCTGCTCAATCGCGCGCCTACCCTGCACCGCCTGGGCATCCAGGCCTTTGAGCCCGTGCTCATCGAAGGCAGCGCGATCCAACTGCACCCCTTGGTCTGCACCGCGTTCAACGCGGACTTCGACGGCGACCAGATGGCCGTCCACCTGCCTCTCACCGAAAAGGCCGTTTGGGAAGCCCGCAACCTCATGCTTTCAACCAAGAACTTGCTCAAGCCCGCGGACGGCGAGCCCATCATCACCCCGTCCAAAGATATGGTGCTGGGCATCTACTACCTAACCATGGAAGACCCGCGGCCGCACAAGGGCGACGGCAGCGCGTTTGACTCCTACGAGGACGTCGAGCTGGCCTACCAATTAGGCCATGTTGAAACCCACACCCGCATTAAATTCCGCACCCTCACCTGGTTCGACGACAAAAAGAACCGGCTGGAAAAGCCCGAAGTCCGCTGGATCGACACCACCGTAGGCCGGGTGATCTTCAACCAGGTGCTGCCCGAGTTCATGCGCTTCGTCAACTGGGTGGTGGATAAAGGCGGCTTGCGGGAGCTCATGTCGCAGATTTACGAGCTGGGCGGCGATGAAGCGACCGTGGCCATTGCCGACCCCATCAAGGACCTGGGCTTCCGTTACGCAACCAAATCGGGCGTGACCATCGCCATTGACGACATCACCATCCCGCCCGAGAAATGGGAGATCATCGAGCGCGCACACCAAGAGGCGGAGAAAGTGGAACGGGCGTTCCGCCGTGGCCTGCTGACCGAGCAGGAGATGAACGAACGGGTGATTGAGATCTGGCAGAACGCGACCAACGAGGTCAAAGAAGCCGTCAAGCGCGTGCTCGACCCGACCAACGACCTCGCGGTCATGGCCATCTCGGGCGCGACCAAAGGCGGTTACGGCACCATTGCCCAGCTGGGCGGAATGCGCGGCATGATGGCCGACCCCGCGGGCCGCATCATCCCCTTGCCCATCCGCTCCAACTTCCGCGAAGGCCTGACCACGCTGGAGTACTTCCTCTCCACCCACGGCTCCCGCAAAGGCCTGGCTGACACCGCGCTGCGCACCGCGGACGCGGGCTACCTCACCCGCCGCTTGGTCGACGTAGTGCAAGACGTCATCGTGACCGCGGAAGACTGCGGCACCGAGCACGCGCTCACCATCCGCCGCTCGGATAACGTGGGCGGCCAGAAGATGGAAGAGCGAGTTTGGGGCCGCATCGCGGCAGAGAACATCGTCGACCCCGAGACCGGCGAAATTATCGTGCGCAAAGGCGAGCTCATTGACAAAGCCAGCGCTCGCCGTATCCAACGCTCGCGGCTTGAGAGCGTCAAGGTGCGCTCGCCGCTGACCTGCGAGCTGCCCTTTGGCGTGTGCGCCAAGTGCTACGGCCTCGACCTGGGTACGGGCAAAATGGTCCAGGTAGGCACCGCGGTGGGCATCATCGCGGCCCAGTCCATTGGCGAACCGGGTACCCAGCTGACCCTGCGGACCTTCCACACCGGCGGCGTCGCGGCCGAATCGGACATTACGACCGGTCTGCCGCGCGTGGAAGAGCTGCTCGAAGCCCGCAAAGAGCCCAAGGGCGAGGCCGTCATGACCGAAATCGGCGGTGTTGTGCAGGTGACCCAGTCCGAGCGCTACCCTGACGTGCGCGTGGTCCGCGTCATCGACACCCAGCTGGTGCAAGACGAATACCCCGTGGAGGACGACTGGGAGATCCGGGTCGAGGACGGCGCGGAAGTCGAAGCCGGGCAGGTTCTCGCGGTCGCTCCCAATGGTGAGGAAGTGGTCGCGCGGCACGCGGGCCGTGTGCGGCTGGAGCCGGGCCGCATTGTGGTCGTCTACGAACGCAAAGAGGTGCGGGAATATGAGATCCCGGCTCATGTGAACCTCTTAGTCAAGACAGGCGACCGAGTGGAGCCAGGGCAACCGCTGACCGAAGGCTCCCTGAACCCGCACCGCATCTTGCAAATTCAGGGCCGCGAGGCGACTCAGCTGTACCTGCTCTCTGAGGTGCAGAAGGTGTACCGCAGCCAGGGTCAAAAGATCCACGACAAGCACTTTGAGATTGTCATCCGCAAGATGCTTTCCAAAGTGCAGATCCAGAACCCGGGCGACACCAAGTACCTGCCTGGCGACTTGGTCGACCGCATCCGCATCCGCCGGGTGAACGAACGCCTGGTGCGCGAGGGCAAGCAGCCGGCCCGCTACCGGGAAGTGTTGCTGGGCATCTCCAAAGTCGCGCTCAACACGGACTCGTGGCTCTCCGCGGCCTCCTTCCAGCACACCTTGCGCGTGCTGGCCGAAGCCACCATCGCGGGCAAGAAGGACAACCTGCTAGGCCTGAAAGAGAACGTCATCATCGGCAAGCTCATCCCCGCGGGGACGGGCTTCGACCCCGAACGCTTCAAGGCCGTGCTGGAGGGCATAGAGGCCGAGGACCTGGGCTTGGAGCCCGAGCCAACCGCGACCCCAGGCGAACCCATGGCCGAAACGCCTTCCGAGCCCTCGGCCGAGCAAGCCCCAGCGACGGACCAAGCCCGGGCCAGCGCGACGTCGTCCATTCCGGGCTAAATGACTGGCATCGGAATCAACGGGCCCCAGCGCTGGGGCCCGTTTTTCTTTTCCGCACAGAAGCAAAGCCCCTGGAGCCCAGCGCGCCCGGCCAACCGGGCTGCCAGGTATCCTGGGGCCATGGCCGCGCTCGCGTGCCGCCCCGCCGCGGGCTGGAAGCCCGCGGCTAGTTCGTATAAAATTGCGCGCGATCTGTCCGGCCCAACGCGCGGGCGCGCACGGCCGACCGCGAGCATAGCGGGCGGGTTCAGCCGCCCGCGGGATGGGGCCATGGCCGCGCTCGCGTGCCGCCGCCGCGGGCTGGAAGCCCGCGGCTAGTTGCCATAAAATGACGCGCGGGATGGCTGGCCCAACGCGCGGGAACGCGTGGCAGGCGGCGAGGATAGCGGGCAGGTTTCGTCGCCCGCGGGTCAAGCGCGCGTCCAGCTGCCCGCGGCATGGGCTTCTACGAGATTTGCCTGCCCCCTCGCGATAAAGGCCCGCATCGTTCACCAAAGCTCTAAAGACTCTTCATCGCGTATTCATACAGTCAGGCTAGGGTGAAAGAGGAGCCTCATCCGCCAAAAGAACGCCATACCCTGGCACGTTGGTTGGATGAAGCGAAACTCTATTCGAACAACGGAGGTGCGTCATGCGACGACGCGGTTGGTGGGGCCCGCCGTGGCGCGGCCCATGGGGGCGCGGCCCGTGGTATCGTCCCTGGCGCTGGGGCTGCTTCCCCTTCTTCCTCCTGGGCCCGCTGGCGTTGCTCCTAGGGGGGTGGTTCTTGCTGCACTAACAGGCTGATGCGCGGGGCGCGCCAGCCCCCACGTCCACACTCCAGCTCCCCCGCCGGATCTGCTATAATCAGGCACGGCCTCGTCCTCTAACCGGACGGGGCCGTGCGCGCATAACCTACCCAGGAGGCGGGTGATGAGCAACTTCTGGCAGGGCAAGCGGGTGACCGTTACCGGTGGTGCCGGTTTCCTCGGTTCTTACGTGGTCGAAGAATTGCGCCGTCGCGGTGCAACCGATATCTTCATCCCCCGCAAACGAGACTATGACCTGGTTCAGCACGAAGCCGTGCTGCGCCTGTTGCGCGATGCCCAACCCGATATCATCATCCACCTGGCCGCAAACGTGGGTGGTATCGGCGCGAACCGCAAACGCCCCGCGGAATTCTTTTATGATAACCTCATGATGGGTGTGCAACTCATGCATGAAGCCTGGCGTCACGGCGTGCAAAAATTCGTAGCCATCGGCACCGTGTGCGCCTACCCCAAATACACACCCGTGCCTTTTAAAGAAGAAGACTTATGGAACGGCTACCCTGAAGAAACCAACGCGCCATATGGCTTGGCCAAAAAGATGCTCCTGGTCCAGGCCCAGGCCTATCGCCAACAGTACGGCTTTAACGCGATCTACCTGCTGCCCGCGAACCTCTACGGCCCGCGGGATAATTTCGACCTGGAGACCTCCCACGTCATTCCCGCGATGATTCGCAAATTCGTGACTGCGAAAGAGACGGGCGGCCCGGTGGTACTCTGGGGCGACGGCAGCCCAACGCGCGAATTCCTCTACGCGGCCGACGCGGCCGAGGCCATCGTCGAAGCCACCGAAAAATACGACGGCCCCGAGCCCGTCAACATCGGTACGGGCGAAGAAATTTCCATCCGACGCCTAGCCGAAACCATCGCGCGCATGGTGGGCTACGAGGGAGATATCGTCTGGGATACCACCAAGCCCAATGGCCAGCCGCGGCGCAAGCTCGACACCAGCCGAGCCAAGGCCTACTTTGGCTGGGAAGCCAAAACGCCCTTCGAAGAGGGCCTGCGCCGGACTATCGACTGGTATTTGGCCCACCGGGAGGAGATTGAAAGTGCCTAACGCGCCCGCGACCCCAGAGCCGGCCACACGGCCGGTAGAACAAAAGCCCTTTTTGGTGCTGCGCCCCCCGCGCGGCTGGGGCTTCCCCGACTTTCGGGAGCTCTGGCAGTACCGGGAGCTGCTGTACTTCCTCACCTGGCGCGACATCAAAGTACGCTACAAGCAGACCCTGCTGGGTGTGAGCTGGGCTATTCTCCAGCCTTTCATCAGCATGGTTGTGTTCAGCATCTTCTTCGGCCGCCTGGCCAAAATGCCCTCTGACGGCGTGCCCTATCCCATCTTTTCCTACGCGGGCCTGCTTCCGTGGGACTTCTTCGCCAAAGCCTTCAACAAGGCCAGCCGCTCCTTGGTCGCCAGTCGGCCTATGTTGACGAAAGTGTATTTCCCGCGGTTGGTCATCCCCCTGGCCGCGGTGCTGGGCGCGGTGGTTGACTTCGCGCTCGCGTTCAGCGTGCTCGCGGGGTTAATGGCGTGGTATGGCGTGCGTCCAACGCCGCAACTCTGGACCCTACCCTTCTTCTTGTTGCTGGCCTTCGTGGTCGCCTTGGGGGCGAGCCTGTGGGCATCAGCGTTGAACGTGCTCTACCGGGACGTGGGCTACGTGCTGCCCTTCCTGGTGAATTTGCTCTTTTTCATCACGCCCGTGGTGTACGCGCCCAGCATGGTGCCCGAACGATGGCGCCTGATCTATGCGCTCAACCCTATGGCCGGCGTAGTCAACGGCTTTCGCTGGGCCCTCTTGGGCACACCGACCGGTCCCGACGTGGGGATGCTGCTTTCCATCGCGGTGGCTCTGTTGGTACTGATCACGGGCTTGCTCTTCTTCCGTTACATGGAACGTTACTTCGCGGACCGGGTCTAAAGGCCCCATCTGCCAGGAGGACGTCATGGCCGGGATCCCCGGACCTGATGATACGCTACGCGCGGAACTCGCGAACGGCATTGTGGTATATGCGCGCGCGAATCCCACGAGCCCGTCGGTGGTCATTGCGGGCTACCTGCCCACCGGTGCCCTGCTCGAACCCAAAGAGCAAACGGGTCTGGCCGCATTTACCGCGACCATGCTCACCCGGGGAACGAAGGACTATACGCATCAAGCCTTCTACGAAACCCTTGAAGGCATGGCCGCGACGCTAGCCGTCCAGGCTCACACGCACACCACCTCCTTCCGTGGCCGCAGCCTCGCCGAAGACCTGCCCACCTTGCTCCACCTCCTCGCCCAAGCGCTGCGGTGGCCTACCTTCCCGCCCGACGAGGTCGAGAAACGCCGCAGCCAGCTGCTCACCCAGCTGGCCGTACGGATGCAAGACACCGCTGCGCGCGCAGCCGACGCTGCCCACGCAGCCCTTTATCCCAACCATCCCTATGGCCGCACCCTGCACGACCTGGAACGCGGGATCAAGGCCATCCACCGGGATAATTTGGTCGCCTTTCACCAACGGACGTACGGCCCGCGCGGCCTCGTCCTCGCGGTGGTGGGCGCGGTCGACCCCGAGGACGCGCTCGCTCACGTGCAGCGCGCGCTGGGTGATTGGGATGTCGACCGGCCGCCCCCCGCTCCTCCCTTGCCCGACGTCCAGCTGCCCCCGCGTGAGGTGCGCCGCGAGGTCACCCTGCCGGGCAAAAGTCAGGCCGACGTGGTCGTCGCGACCATTGGGCCCAGTCGCTGGGCCAAGGATTACCTGCCCGCAGCCCTGGGCAACAGCATCCTGGGCCGCTTCGGCATGATGGGCCGCATCGGCGAAGCCGTACGTGAACGCGCTGGCCTGGCCTATTATGCCTACTCCAGCCTCAGCGGTGGCATGGGCCCCGGCCCGTGGGACGTCATCGCGGGCGTTGCACCCGAGAACGTGCCCCGCGCGTTGGACCTCATCCGCGCGGAGATCCAGCGCTTTGTGGACGAAGGCGTTACGGCCGAGGAGCTCGCGGACGTGCAATCCCAGGCCATCGGCAGCCTGCCTTTGGAAATGGAAACCAACGCGGGCGTGGCCTCCGCGCTGCTCCATATCGAGCGTTATCATCTGGGGCTGGACTACTACCGTCGCTACCCGGACCTCATCCGAAGCATCACGCCTGAGGACGTGCACGCGGCTGCGCGGCGCTATTGGCACCCGGGTCGATGGGCGATCGGGCTCGCGGGGCCGCCGCGTGGCCACGCTCAGGAGGACGCATGACCGCCCAACGCGCCATCCGTTTAGCTTTACCCTCCAAAGGCCGCCTGGCCGATGCATCGCTAGATTTCTTGGCCCGCAGCGGGCTCGCGGTGCAAAAGCTCAACCCGCGGCAATACGTCGCGCACCTGCCCGCGATCCCGGGGCTGGAAGTGCTCTTCCAGCGCGCGGGCGATATCGTGGTCGGCGTGCGGCAGGGAAGCGTGGACTTCGGCATCACCGGCTACGACATGGTGCAAGAAAAGCGCGGGGACGGGGACGAAGTGCTCTTGCTGCACGATGCGCTGGGCTTTGGGCACTGTCGCCTGAGCGTCGCGGTGCCCGAACATTGGACGCACGTGCGCACCATGGCCCATCTGGCCGACTACACGCAGAAACTCGGCCGCCCCCTCCGGGTCGCGACCAAGTTCCCTCGCCTGACCGCGGCCTTCTTGCGCCAGCACGGCATCCCTCATCAGCTCATCGCGCTCGAGGGCACCCTGGAAATCGCGCCTACCATCGGCATCGCGGATGTCATCGTCGACCTGGTTACCACGGGGCTCACCCTGCGCGATAACCGCCTCCGCGCACTGGAGGACGGGGTCATCCTGCACTCCCAGGCCGTGCTCATCGCCAACCGCCGCGCGCTCGAAACCCGCGCCGACGCGCTCGAGGTCGCGCGGCACTTGCTGGAGTACATCGAAGCACACCTGCGCGCGCAAGAAAACTACCTCGTCATCGCGAACGTGGCCGGGACCAGCGCGGACGACGTCGCCCGCCGCATCCAGGCCCAGCCCCACATCCGCGGCCTGCAGGGGCCGACCATTTCACCAGTGTACGGCTTCGACGGCCGCCAATGGTTCTCAGTCAGCATTGTGGTCGCGCGGCGGCATTTGAACGAGGCCATCGCGGAGCTGCGAGCCATCGGCGGCAGCGGTGTGATCGTGACGCCTGTGCGGTATATCTTTGAAGAAGAACCGCCCCGGCTGCGAGCCTTGCTCCAAACCCTGGGGCGCCACGCGTGAGGGAAGACCATGCCCTTGGATTGGCGCGCGCTCTATACCCAAGCCGAAGCGAAAGTGCGAGAAGCCTTGCAACGCGCGGAGCAGCAGGCCCAGGACCTGACCACCGCGCTTGCCTTGTTGCAGAGCTGGAGCCCCGACGAAGCCCGCGCGCGCGTGCGCGCGATCCTCGAGACCTACACGCCGTTGAGCCTCACCCTGCGCACAGCCTGGCCCATTGAAGACGACCTCGCCCTGGCCCAGGGCCGCTGCCCATACGGCGCCGCGCTGCAGCCCCGGCCTTATGGCCGCGCGTGCCCACCCGCGGAGGCACCCAGCTGGCCCGTGCGCGCGGCCGATGGTTCCCAAATCAGCCCCGATCACCACGCGGCCGTATATTACGGCTTGGTAAACCTGGCCGCGGTGCACATGGCACCCGGCCAAACACCCCACATCCTGCGCCGCACCGAGCTTTTCAGCGAGGCAGACCTCGCGACCAAAGAAAACGATGCCGCGTTCATCGCGGGATATCGGGACGTGCACGAACTCGCCCTGCTCGGCGAGCCCGGGCCCGGGGGCCAACGGCCAGTCATCGGCCTGCTCGACGGTCCCCTGGAGTTCTGGCGCCGGGGAACGGATCAGGACGCAGTCTCCCTTGCGCGCCAATACCGAGACCTGCTGCAAGCGTTGGTGCAAAACCAGGGCATCCTGATCGCGGGCTACGTCGATCGGCCCCGCAGCGCGACCGTGGTGCGCATGCTAGCCTTGCTCGACATGTACCAAGCAGGCCGCCTTCCCATTCCCAAGCCCGAAACCGAACCTGGCCCCAGCGCGAACGACGTGCACCAACACTGGCCCAACCTGACCGACGCGGCCCTGTGGCAGCGCGTGCTCGCGCCGGGCCAGCGTTCGCCCATCTTCCGCACCTGGGTGCCGGTCACCGCGGGCGCATCGCCAGGCCTGGGGACCCATCCCCACTTTTTCTACTTGCGCCTGCCCCACGGCCTGGCCCGGGTCGATATCCCCGAAGCTGTCGCGTATCGCCCCGAGGCCGTGGACCAGCTCCATCAGACCCTGTGGCACCAGGTGCACATTATCCCCGACCGGTTCTATCCATACGTATTGGTCCGTGCGCATGAAGAAGCCGTGGTGCGTTACCGCGAGCGCGAGCAGGTCGAAGCGCTGCTGGTTCGCCTTATGGTCACCCATCAGCAACAGCTCGCGTTGGAATCAGAGAAAAAGCGTACCAAACGGGATACCGCGGCCTAACCGCCGCGAGGAGGGGGCGCTATGGCGACGAATCCTCCGCTTTTGGGTCGATTGTTGCGGGCGACGTTGAGCGAGTTTGTGGTCGGCACCCGCAGCACCGCGCTCACGCCGGGCATGGGCTTCGGCGCGATGGTCCAAGCGCGGTTGACCGGCCACGCCGCGACCGAGGGTTTAGTCCTGTATGGTCTGATCGCGGATATCCGCATCCCCGAGGACCAGCTGGTGCGCCAGCTCTCGCTGGCCGCGACCAACCCGCGCGAGGTGCTCGCGGACCAGCACGAGAACCGCATTGTGCCTGTGGAGATCGCGGTGCGCAGCGTAGGCTATCGCACGCCCCAAGGTGAAATCGTGTATTTGCTCCCCCCGCGGCCGCCCTTGAGCCTGGCCGAGTTCTACCTTGCGCCCGCGGCCGACGTAGCAGCCTTCGTCCAGGCGCACCCACAACCGGGATATTTGCGCGCGCTGGTCCAGGCCGAAGGCGTGCCCGTGGGCGACCTGGTCGCGACCCACCTGCGCCAAGTGCACCAGCTCCTACCGGCCGAGCGCCGCGACGCGTGGCTGCACAACGCGATTCGCTATCTCATGCAGCTTTTGCGGGATGACTACGAACACCTCGCGCAGGTGCTCGAGTCCCTGCGCTTCGGCGGCCTGCCGGGCCTGTAGGCTGCAGGCCCGCGGCGGCCATCACGGCCTTTATGTAGGTGGTCGCGCCCTTCCTCGCGCGGTGACAGAGCCCTAAAAAAGCAAACCTGCGCGCAAAGAGCCGCGCGCAGGTTGA
>JAADFA010000022.1 GCA_013153135.1 Chloroflexota bacterium | reverse complement strand
GCCAGCGCCCGCGAGGGCGTTACATCCGCGCCCGACGTCCCCGCGGCCGCGTGCACGACCTGGCGCTGGACGCGACCCTGCGCGCGGCCGCAGCACGGGGACCTCAAACCCGGCCGTTGCGCCTGCATAAAGACGACCTGCGCGAAAAAGTGCGCATTACGCAACAGGCCTACCTGGTGCTCTTCGTGGTCGATGGTTCGTGGTCCATGGCCGTCGCGCAGCGCATGGAGGCCGCGAAAGGTGCGGTTTTACGTCTGCTCACCGAGGCCTACCAACGCCGGGATTGGGTCGCGATGATCACCTTTCGCCGGGATGACGCGACCGTAGTGCTGCCGCCGACGCGCTCGGTAGCCCTGGCCCGCCACGCCCTCGCGGATCTGCCCGTAGGTGGCAAGACCCCCCTGGCCGCGGGGCTGCAACGCACCCTCGAAGTCATCCAGCGCCAACGCCTGGCCTACCCCGACGTCCAGCCCTTTGTGGTCCTGCTGACCGACGGCGCGGGGAACGTGCCCTTGGTCCCCGGCCACGACCCTTTGGATGACGCGTACCGAATGGCCGCGCGGCTCGCACAGCAAGATATCCAGGGGTTGGTCATCAACCTGGAGCATCCTCAATTCGACCGCGGCTTAGCGCAAACTTTGGCCCACTACCTGGGCTTGCCTTGTTACCGCCTGCCCCACGTGGAAACCGACGCGCTCGTGCAGGCCGTACGCCACGGCCTGGGCCGCCCTCGCGGGCGAACGGAGTAAGGTATAATCCCCATTTGGGCATACACCAAACCTGGGATAAAAGCAGGTTCAATAGCCAGGGGAGGGCGACATATGGCACGTCGGGTGGCCTTGTTCCTTGATTTTGAAAACCTCTATACCACGCTCAAAAACCGTACCGCGGGGCACCGCAACCCGTATGGCTTTTCGCCGCGCATGAACTTTGAGCACCTGGTGGATTACATTGAATCGCGTTACGGCACGCTGGCGCGCGAGGATTTCATCGCGGTGGCCAACTTCAGCCACTACAACCCCCAATTGGGCGGGCTCAATCGTGTCGCGACCGTGATCGACGCGCAAAGCTTCATGGCGCCCAAAGTGCGCAGCCGCCGCCAGCGCTCGCCGGGCAAGCGCTGGGTGATCCGGGACTTCGCGGATATGCGCCTCGCGTTTGAGATCGGGCAGCACGTGGCCACCCGGCCCGCGGATATCTACATCCTCGGCTCCGGGGATGAAGCTTTCACGGCCATCGGACGCACGTTGCGCGAGATGGGCTTTGAGGTCCTCTTCCTGGTCGCGGACACCGAAAGCTCCGCGACCGACGCGAACATTCTTAGCGAGTTTTCCGTCATCGACTTTTTGGTCACCCAACGGCCGGAAGAGGAGGACGAACCCACGGACGAAACCGAGCCCGAAACCGAACCGGAAACAACCAATCCCCACGCGGCCGTGGTGGATTTGCTCACCCATTTGCGCCGAGAACTGCGCACAGGCATCCCGGTGGATCTGCTGTATGCCCTGCTGCCGCCAGGGCAGGGTGAAACGTTGGTGCGTCGGGCCCATGGCGCGGGCGCGATCGACCTATGGGAAAGCCCCGAAGGCATCCGGTGCGCGTCGCTGCGCAGCGAGCGCCTGTACGACCAGGTGCAACCCCTCTCCGTGCGGGAAGACGTGGCCGAGGCCGCGCGCGTCTTCCGCGCGGTGGCCGACCTCGCGCCCACTTTGCCCACCCACCCCGACCGCGCCACGTGGCGCCGCGCGCTCAAAGCCCGCCTTGGCCTCTCCAATCGCCAGGTCAAACGCTTGCTCCAACGTTTGCTCGACGCAGGCGTCTTGCTCGACGCGGATTTGGCCCATCCCCGCCTCACCCGTCACACCCTCTACCACTGGCTCAAATCGTCTCCACATGAGTCCTCACCTACCTCGCCCCAAAACCCATCTCGTCCCCAGGCTGGAATATAGGTTCAAGAAAGGGCAATTAAACCAAGCCTTCTTTGCTAAAATAAAAAACAGCCGCGTCACGCGGCAACGCCAACGCTAAGGAGGTCGTTATGAGCCGATCGGTTTTTCGCTCGACCCATGCCCAAGACCGCCCGCGCTTTGACGTGGGCGACTTGGTCGAGGTATATTGTGATCATGAGAACGAAGCGGGGGAGCGAGTTCGCGGCTGGCTCGAGGGAGTTGTGGTTCAGGCGGATTATAAAATGGTCGCGGTGCAATTCAACCGACCCGTGTACCTGACCAACGGATGGTTGATCCCAGATAAGGTATTATGGGTGCAGCAGCAATCAGAACAGATCCGCCCGCGCCGCCGTCGCCGCCGTCGCCGCAAGTAGGAGGCGTCAATGACCCCGCAGCCGTTCACCGAAGCCGAGCTGACTCGCTTGCGTCAAGATTTTCCCGCGCTCACACGCGAGGTACGTCCTGGCTACCCTTTGGTCTATCTCGACAGCACAGCTAGCACGCTCAAAGCTCGGCCGGTCATTGAACGACTGGCCGACTTTTATTTGTCCCATTACGCTAACATCCACCGAGGCATCCATCTGCTCTCGGAGGAAGCGACCGAGGCCTATGAGCAGGCTCGCGGCCGGGTCGCGCGGCATTTGAACGCACAGCCCCACGAGGTGATCTTCGTTCGCAACGCGACGGAGGCCATCAACCTGGTCGCGTATACCTGGGGCATGAGCACCCTCCAAGCCGGAGATCTGGTGGTCACGACGCAGATGGAGCATCACGCGAACATCGTGCCCTGGCAAATGCTGGCCCAGCGCCGGGGCATCCGCTTAGCTTTTGCGCCGGTTACGGACGAAGGCCGCCTTGACCTGGACGCGCTGGACCGTCTACTGGAACAAAAACCGCGCCTGGTCGCGCTCACTCACATGTCCAACGTGACGGGGGTCCAGCCACCCGTCGCGGCCATTGCGCACAAGGCCCATGCTGTGGGCGCGCTGGTTTTGGTGGACGGCGCGCAGGCCGCGCCCCACGGGCCTGTCGACGTGCGCGCGCTGGAAGCGGATGCGTACACGCTGTCTGCGCATAAAATGCTCGGGCCCAGTGGCGTGGGCGCGCTGTACCTGCGCGAAGACCTGCTCGCGGCCCTGCCACCCTTCCTGGGCGGTGGTGGCATGATCCGCCGTGTGACGGAAGAAGGATTCACCCCGGCCGAAGGTCCGGCCAAGTTCGAGGCCGGCACGCCGGCCATCTCGGAAGCTGTGGGCTGGGCCGCGGCCCTGGATTATCTCGAGGGCCTGGGTTGGGAACGCATCCAGGCCCATGAACGCGCGCTCGCGGCCTACGCGCTCGAGCAATTGCGTCAGATATCGGGCTTGCGAATCTTGGGCCCCACCACGTTGGACAACCGGGGCGCGGTGTTCGCGTTCTGGATGGACGCGGCCCATCCGCACGACATCGCGGAGGTGCTCAACCGTTACGGCGTCGCGGTCCGAGCGGGACACCATTGTGCGCAACCCTTGCATCAACGCTTTGGGTATCCCGCGACCACGCGCGCGGGGATGTACGTGTACAACACCCGGCAAGACATCGACCGCTTGGTCGAAGCCCTGGACGTGGTCCAGACACTATTTGCCTGAGCGTACGGTGCGCTCATCCAGAGGAGGCGCCATGAGTGAGGCCCGACACGCCCACCCACCCGCGATTGCGGACCACCGCATTTTGGTTCCCGTCGCGTCGGCCGCCGAGGCGGATATGCTGCTACCCTTGGCCAACATGCTCGCGCGCAGCCAGCCCTTGGGGCAAATCGTGACGCTGTTGGTGGTCACCGTGCCTAAGGGCGAAGACGCGAGCCAAGCAGCCGCAGCCATGGCCGAGCTGCGGGCCCAGGTCGACGAGGTTATGCGTCGGCACAATGTGTTGCCGCTGCACGTGCATACCCTGGTGCGCCCCGCGGATGAGGTCTGGCCCGCGATCTGGGAATATGTAGACCTGGAAAACGCCCACAGCTTGCTCCTGGCGTGGCCCAACCGCGTCGTGCCCGAGCTGCGTCACCCCCGCCTGGCCGAGCCACCCGCGCGCGTGGTGTTGGTGCACCGACCCGAGACCGCGCCCACCTGGGCCGACGTGCGGCGCATCCTGTTGCCCGTGCGCGGGGGACCAAACGAAGAAGCCGCGCTGCGCGTGGCCTTCAGCATCGCACATGCGCGCGACGCGCGCATCACCTTGCTGCACGCGGCAGGCTCGTCGCCCCGCGAGGCCGAACGGCTGGTGATGCAGCAATTCGGTCCCATCCTGCGGGAACGCCCCGAAATCCATCGCTCCATCATCGCGACCGAACCCCTGGAGAAGGCCCTGCCCGAAGAAGCCCGACGGCATCAAGTCGTTATCCTCGGCGCCTCTAGCCGCGGGGATGACCCCACCGCGCTGCTCAACCCATGGATGGAAGGACTCATCGCGAGCCTGCCACCCGTCATTACCCTGATCGTCAAAGCCGAGGCGCGGCCCACCGGCCCACGCCCAGCGCGAACATCAGCACATGAACACCGTTCACGGCGCCCCGCGACCCCGCTAACCGTCCTGGTCGACCAATGGTTCGCGGAAAACACCTTCCACAGCCGCGAGTTTGAACGCCTTGAGGAACTGGTCGCGCTCAAAGAAGCTCAAGGGCTGACCATCAGCCTGGGCCTGCCCGCGCTCAACGAAGAAGCGACCATCGGGAACATCATTCGCACCATCCGTAAGGCCCTGATGGAAGATGTGCCCCTGCTTGACGAGATGGTGCTTATAGACAGCGGCTCGGTGGATTACACACGCGAGATTGCAACCGATTTGGGGATTCCCGTGTACATCCATCAGCAAATTTTGCCCAAGTACGGGGCGTATCACGGCAAAGGCGAGGCGCTGTGGAAGAGCCTTTACGTGCTCAAGGGAGACATCATCGTCTGGATTGACACAGACATCCGAAACATCCACCCGCGCTTTGTATACGGTCTTCTGGGTCCCTTGCTGCGTAACCCGCGCATTCAATACGTCAAAGGTTTTTACCGGCGTCCGCTCAAACAAGGCGAACGTATCATCGCGGGGGGTGGCGGACGGGTGACGGAGCTCACCGCGCGCCCCTTGCTCAACCTGTTCTTTCCAGAGCTCTCGGGACTTATCCAACCTCTCTCGGGCGAATACGCGGGCCGTCGACAGGCGTTGGAACGGCTGCCCTTCTTTACGGGTTATGGGGTGGAAACGGGCTTGCTCATTGACTTCCTGGAGCACTTTGGTCTGGGAGCCATTGCCCAAGTGGACCTGCTGGAGCGCATCCACCGCAACCAGTCGCTGCAAAATCTTTCGAAGATGGCATTTGCCATTATACAGGTAGTAATCCGGCGACTTGAGGACCGGCACAAAATCAAATTGATGGAAGATATCAACAAGCGCATGAATCTGATTCGTTATGAAATGGGGCGCTATTGGCTCGAGCCGCAGGAAATCCACGAGCGAGAACGGCCGCCCATGATCACCTTGCCCGAATATCGAGCGAAGTTTGCGCGGCGTGCGCCGGGTGAAACCGCGTAGACAGCCTTTGGCGCCCTGCCCAAGATGGGGGAACAGCATTTCGGTCGCGCGTGGGGGTTAGGAGCAAACGCGGGATAAGGCCGCGCGGGAAGGTGGAAAAGGCGGGCTATATAAGAAAAACCCCTGTCCGTCGCGTATCCGGACAGGGGCGCAGGTAGGACCGTGCCGTTCTCGGTGTTATGCGAAACGAAACCTCCCTCTCCCCACCGTCCCAGCACGGCCCCGGCGACGAGGCGCGTCGTTCAACACCCGGCGCGTAAAAGTTGCGCTGGACCGGCCGGGCATGAACGTAGACGAAGGACCGATGGGGGGTTATGGCGCGCGGCAATATCCACGCAGACAAAGCGCTCGCGCTAAGCCGCGATAAGCCATATAGGGCGCTTGCCACGACGTGGAAGCAGAAGGGCACGACGAGCGCGCCAGGAGACACCAAGGACGGTCGGGCCGTTCAGCCGAGCCCCTGTTCGGTTGGCGCGCGAAAAGGGAACGCGTCGAACGCGAGACGAAGGAGAACCGGGCGTTTGGAGACTTCACCGCCTTCGTTCGATGTAAGCCTCCGAATACAAAAAGTGCCACACGCCGTTGAGACATAGCTGCCCCCCAGCGTGCGGCCGGTTGCGCCACTGGCTCTGCCGGGCACCCTGGCGCCCATGTTGGCCACCCGGCGTCTTCGCCTCCGCACAAATTGTGCTTGGTTGGCCTTTAGTTTAGCAGAATCTCCCAGATCTGTCAAGCAGCGCACGGCCGATCCTCTTGACGTGGGCCTGAGGGATCGATATAATCCCTAATGCCACAAGCGGGCGTCGCCAAGGGGTAAGGCAACGGCCTTCCAAGCCGTCATTCGCGGGTTCGAATCCCGTCGCCCGCTCTACGCCCCGCCCAGACCGGTTGGTGGGGGGAATGTGGGCCTGTAGCTCAGCGGTCAGAGCAGGCGGCTCATAACCGCTTGGTCGCAGGTTCGAATCCTGCCGGGCCCATATGCCGTGTTGGGATGGGGCCTTGCCTGCTGTGCAAGGTCCTTTTTTGTTTATGCCTTGCCATTGACCCGGGGCGCACGGCCCATCATCCCTCGCATCGCGGCAACGAGCCATCCGCTTCCACCCGGGCCGTATGGCATCATCTTACGCGGGGCCAGCCGGAGGGCAGTGCCCATGGTGAACGCATGGGTTTGGGTGCATCCCCGCTTTGATGCTGCGCGCGTCCGGGCTATCTTCTTCGACCTGGACGGTACACTGCGCGATACGGACGATGAGCTCGTCCACCGCCTCGCGCGCGGGCTCAGCTGGCTCGCTCCTTGGACCGCGCGCGCCACCCGGGAACGATGGGCCCGCCGCATGGTGATGGCGTTGGAATCTCCCGTAAACGCCCTGTATGCCTGGGCCGACCGATGGCATTTGGATACCTTGTTCCATCGCCTGCCCTGGCCCCGCAAGGATCAGGTCGCTCGCGGCCGCCTCGTGCCCGGCGTGCGCGAAACCATTCCAACCCTGGCCGCGCACTATCCCCTCGCCCTGGTTTCCGCAGGCAGCGAACACGTGGCGCGGGCTTTCCTCCAACATACCGGCCTCGCACCCTACTTCCGTATCGTGGTCGGAGGGCCAACGTATCGTCGCACCAAACCTCATCCCGAACCCATCGTGCGCACAGCCCAGGCTTTGGGCCTCGCGCCAGCCCATGTCCTCATGGTGGGCGATACCACCGTTGATATCCGCGCGGCCAAAGCAGCCGGTGCCCAGGCCATCGGTGTTTTGAGTGGCTTTGGTACGGCCGACGAGCTGCAAGCCGCGGGCGCGGATGCCCTGTTGCCCAGCCCGGCAAACCTCCCTTTACTTTTAGGGCTCCACGCGGCCGCATCCCAGGGGGATGAGCCCCAACCGCATCGCACATCACCTACAACCATCGCACAGGCATCGCACCCACCCACAGAAGCCGCGCAACCCGAAAGATGAACATGTGTTATAAGGGGGCAAAACCCATACGAGCTCTCAAATCCGCCCTAAGTGCTTAGCGGAGGAAACGCTATCCCAACGGAAGGAGGAGGTGTACCTATTCCAACGAACAACATCGTGCAACGTATCGAGTCCTGTGTATAATATGGGGTAGCATTCCCTATTCGGAAACACCCGCTCGAGGCGGAACAAACAGGAGGCCGAGGGATGAACGTCATTAAAGTCGCCAGCCACTCACGTCCGTATAAAGTTGCCGGCGCCATCGCGGGGGTCTTCCGCGAGCACCGTCGTGCCGAGATCCAAGTTATCGGCGCAGGGGCGGTGAATCAAGCGGTTAAGGCCCTGATCATCGCGCGCAGCTACCTACTGGAGGACGGTTACACGCCCGTCGTCATCCCCTTGTTCGTCGATATCGAGATCCACGGCCGGGTTCGCACCGCAATCCGCTTTGTGGTGCTGGATGCCTCGGATACGGAGGCGATCCAGCATGTGCCGTTGCACATGGAGCTCCCGCCCGAGCCTGGGACCGAATCCGACGGAGGGGAAGAGGATTCGTCGGAGACAGAAGAAAACACGTCGTCTGAATAAGACGCTAACGGAGGGGCTTGAAAGCGAATCAGCCCCCTAAAGTCCCAATTCCATAAAAACCATATCGTCCTGGGGCCAAGTCAAGCAAAAGCCAAGGGACCCAGGTAGGGATAACGCGCGGCGCGGATGAGGGCGCGGCTAGGAGGTTTCGTCGTCCCCGGTGTCCTCATCCGCGTCGTCGTCTTCAACATGCCAGGGTTGGGTGTCAGGCCCCGGGGGCAAAAGGGCTTCGGTCAATACCTCGTCCAAGTGCCGCACGCCCACAATACGCAAGGCTTCACGCACGCTGCGGGGAACATCCTGCAGGTCTTTCAAATTGCGCTCAGGCAGCAGCACGGTCTTTAGCCCCGCTCGATGAGCTGCCAGAACCTTTTCGCGCACGCCGCCTACAGGTAATACTTTGCCGCGCAGGGTGATCTCCCCCGTCATGCCAACATCATGCCGCACTTTACGGCCAGTAAACGCGGAGAGCAACGCGGTCGCAATGGTTACACCCGCGCTTGGACCATCCTTCGGCACAGCCCCTTCGGGAATGTGAATGTGGATATCTGTCTTATCGTACACACGCGGGGAAAGGCCAAACTCGCGTGAATGAGCCCGCAAGTACGACAAAGCTGCATATGCAGACTCTTGCATCACACCGCCGACCTGACCCGTAATCTGCACGTTGCCCTTGCCCTCCATGAGCAGGACTTCCACTGGCATAATTTCGCCGCCGTTCTCGGTCCAAGCCAGCGCCATCGCCACACCCACTTCGTCAGCCTTTTCGGCTTCATTGAAGAAGTATTCCGGTGGGCCCAATATGCGTTCGACCAGCGCGGCGGTAATGCGCGTTGGATACCGTTTGCCCTCGGCCTTAAGGCGAGCAATACGGCGACAAATGCGGCCAATGGTACGCTCCAAATTCCGCACTCCGGCTTCATACGTATATTCGCGGATAATGCGCTGCAATGCGGCTTCGGTAAAACGGATTTCATTGGGCTCCAAACCGCTCTCTTCTATCTGCCGAGGAATAAGGAAACGCCGCGCGATGGCGATCTTCTCTTCTTCCACATAACCTGGGAACTCAATAACCTCCATGCGGTCCAACAAGGCCGGAGGGATGGTATACAACGTATTGGCTGTGGTGATAAAGAGCACGTTGGAGAGGTCATAGGGAATCTCCAGGTAGTGGTCAGAAAACTCCGCGTTTTGTTCAGGGTCCAACACCTCCAGCAGCGCGGCCGCGGGGTCACCGAGGAAGTCGCTTCCCAGCTTGTCGATCTCGTCAAGCATAAAGACCGGGTTGATGGTTCCTGCACGCTTCATGGCCTGCAGGATGCGGCCGGGTAAGGCGCCAACGTAGGTGCGGCGATGGCCACGGATTTCCGCCTCATCCCGCACGCCGCCAAGCGACAGGCGCACGAACTTGCGACCTAAGGCCTCAGCAATCGCCCGGCCCATGGAAGTTTTTCCTGTGCCCGGCGGCCCAACAAAGCACAAAATGGGCTGGCGCTTGCGTTTCGGCTTGAGGGAAAGAACGGCAATGTGCTCTAAGATGCGCTCCTTGGCGCGTTTGAGGCCGTGATGTTTTGCGTCGAGTACCCGGGCCGCATGCGCCACGTCCAAGTTGTCCTCCGTGGCTTCCCGCCAAGGCAAATCCAAAATCCACTCCACGTAATTGCGCAGCACACTCACCTCGGGCGCGGTCGGGGGCAGCTGGGCTAGACGTTCCACTTCCCGCAAGGCGACCCGTCGCGCTTCTTCGGGGAGCTGTTTTTCCTCAATGCGCTGTTTGAGCGCTGCAATCTCTTGCGTCCATACATCTCCTTCACCCAGCACGCTTTGGATGGCCTTTATCTGTTCACGCAGGTAGGTCTCGCGCTGAAAACGCTTCATCTCGTCTTGCACGCGAGTCTGGATCTCCTGCTCGAGGTTCAGCACGGCAAGCTCATGAGCCAGGATACGCACCAGATGATGCAACCGCGCCTTAACATCCACAGTGCGGAGCAGGAGCAACGCGTCATCGAACGAGAGCCGCAGGTGATCCGCGACCAAATCGGCCAAGAGGTCAGGGTCTGTTTCCTCATCCACAGGCACAGAAACCTCATCGTCATAAAAGGCCAACAGTTCTTGAAATAGGCGCAGCACCTGCCGACGCAAGGCTTGAAGCTCGGGATCGTGCGGGTCGACGGGTGGCGGCGTCAATACCTGCGCCCGCGCGACGAAAAAAGGCGATGTTTGAACCCAATCCACGACCCGAACGCGGCGCCGTGCCTGCACCAAGACCATGTACACGGGTTCTTCCCGTGCTTCCTCATCCTCAGATTCGGCCAAAGGTTCGGACACCGCGATTTCAACACCATAAGGATAAATAGACGCGGGTGAAGGGGTGTCCTCATCCGGATCTTGTTGGATGAGGGCTAACATGGTGCCCCCAGCCTCAAGCGCAGCTTCGAGAGCTAAAATGGAAAACGGACGTCCGATTTGCAACGGCCGGACCATGCCCGGCAGCAGGACAAGCCCGCGCAAAGGCAACACGGGCAAGGTTATCAAGCCCTGTTCGTCAGGGGTCGCATCCGGGATGTCATCCAAACGCCGAATTTCATGCCGCAAGAAACCCAACGCAGCGCGTTGATCCATAAGCCTATCCATCCTCAACAACCCTCAACGTGGCTCGCGACGCGAAGGATGATACCACCGTTAGGCGTCGAGGTTAACGCCGGGACATGGCCAGCTCGAGCAGGGCGGCGCGCAACGCGGCATCATCCCGAACCAGGGCGCGCAGGGAATGATAGATCATCGGGTTGATCTGCTGCGCTGGCCGCGCGATGCGTACGTCGCTCACATAACCAATAATCGGCCGACCTAAGGCATACGCGTACCCCATCTCCCACGCGGTGCCCGAGTCCACATCGCAGCCATCCAGAACCGCGACCACCGCGTCGGCGGCGTTCAGGGCGCGCAAATCGCCCTCAAAAATAGGGCGCGCGTCGCCCTCGCGGTCAAAAACGCCCGCGTCCCGATGGGGCAAATACGTGGTAAAACCCAGATCGCGGCAAATGCTATCGATGCGCTCAAGGAACGCCCGCTGCGCAGGGGTGAACAGCGGTCCTGCTACATAGATATGCAAAGGCATGCAACGTCTCCTGGTAAGGGATGGAAGGGTATTGTACCCGAATGCCCCCTCTAAACAGGTCGACAATCTTTGCAAAAATCGTACCAAATGGGGAAGAACTGCTCAGGCTAGCGCGGACAAAGCACTCCAGGATAAACGCGTTTCAGGGCAAATTTCGCCCTTAGATCAAGGCTTTACTTGTTTTTTCATCCTGGTAAAATCGAGCAAAGCGAAACGGATAACACCTTTCGGTGTTATCTTTCACACACTTACCTCCTTCCACGCGGTCCTCTCGCGTTTGACGGGTATCCCAAATAGGAGGGTGTCCTATGGCGTTAGGCCTATTTATCTTAGCCATTATAGTCGTGGTGGTCGGGTATCGGATGTACGCGAAACGGATCGACCGCGAGGTCATCCAAGCGGATCCGAAGCGAGCCACCCCCGCGGTGCTCTACAATGACGGCGTTGATTTCATGCCCGCCAGCGCCAGCGTATTGTTCGGCTATCAGTTCAAATCCATCGCGGCGCTCGGACCCATTGTCGGTCCTATCATTGGTATTCAATACGGTTGGCTTCCGGCTGTGGCGTGGTTGCTGCTTGGGGTATTCTTCATCGGTTGGGTTCAAGACTACGCCTCGGCGATGTTGGCCATGCGGAACGAAGGCCTGACCATGGGCGGGCTGGCGTACCGGTTCATCTCGCCGCGGGCGCGCACGCTGCTGTTAACCTTTCTTTACATCTACCTGCTGCTCATTATGGGCGCCTTTGGCGCGCTGATCGCGCCGCTGCTGGCCAAGCCCAACGTCCCCATCGGGTTCTTGCTCCTGGTGGCGGCGGGGGTACTGGCCGGCCAGATGACCTATCGCTGGCGCATGGACATCGGCCTGACCACCATCGTCACGGTGATCCTGGCGTTCGTCGGTATCTATTTGGGTACGATGCCATGGGCCCAGAAGCTTGTTGAGGCCATCAATGGCCTTGGTCCGGACCCCTTCTTCCGCCGTCCTTTGGGGTATGGGGACCTTTCGTGGGCCA
>JAADFA010000082.1 GCA_013153135.1 Chloroflexota bacterium | reverse complement strand
GGCGGGGAGGCGATGCTCAAGGCGTGTTGTGTCTGGCTCAATCACGACAGCGCCCTGCGCCTCCCCCTCGCCACGTGACCGTTTCGACAACCTTTGCGTGCACCCCGCCTGGGGCCCCAATCGCACCGCAAAGGGGCCTGTGTTATAATTCCCTTGTCGGATCCCCCGCTTAGGACGTGAACATGGGTCAACTTATACGTGTGGCAATCGTGCTGGCCGTCGGCCTGGTGATGCTGCTTGCGGTTCTGCTCCCTTTACCCGTATTGCAGCCTGTCCAGTGGGCCTTCGCGTCCTGGGCCGCGGTGATTTATGCCGCGTTCTTCGTCCTGGGGGGTTGGGATATGCTGCGCCAGAACCTGCGCGCGCGGGATAACCCCCTGGCGCGCGGGGTGTTCATCGTGGCCTTTGTTGTAGCCTTTGGCGTCGTGATGCTCCAGGGCCCGGATGGTGGCGCAACACGTTGGTTGCGTACCTACGTGTTGGAACCAGTAGCCATAAGCTTGTTAGGACTGATTGCCGTTGTGTTGACCTACCGCGCGACGCAAGTCCTTGTGCGCGAACCGAGCCCATTGGCTTGGTCCTTTGTGGTGGGCGTGTTCTTGTTTTTGAGCTTGGATATCGCTCGGGGTTTCGGCCTTTCTGTCGCGCAGCAAGCGGCTTGGACCCTGCAACGCACTGTGGTTTCACCCGCGTTGCGAGGGTTGATGTTGGGCCTGAGCTTGGGCTTAATCACGGCCGGGCTTCGCATTCTGCTGGGCGCGGACCGGCCTTACCAAGACCTCTCGTAACGGAGTAAAGAAGCATGGGGGCGCATCAAATTCAATGCCCTGTATGCGGTGAGTGGAACCCCGCGGACGCGCCGCGGTGCCACCATTGCGGCGCACCCTTGCGCCCCGAGGGCGACGCCCCCGCGTCGCCCTGGCCCGAGGACGTCTCTTCCCCGAGTGATTGGGAGTCGATGGATGAAGCGGAAGGGAGCGAAACCGATTGGCTGCGCCAGATTTTGGGTACCGAGCTTTTGGATGAAGACCGCAGCGATGACCACGCATCATGGTTGGATTTCAGCCTAGACGTAGGCCATACGGGGGAGGCGGCGCCTGACGGAATGTCGGACATCCAACCTGAGAGCCCGGCTCCCTCGGATGAACTCTCGTCTGCAGCATCCGAGTCCCTCGAAGGTCTCCCTGGTGTGGAGGCTGGTCTACCACCAAATGAAGCCACCTTGGGCCCGTGGTTTGCGGACGCTGCCTCGTCGGACTCTGAAGATGAAAGGATAGACTTCGCCGAACCTGAGGCGGTGGATGAGGGTGAGCTGCCTTCGTGGCTTGGGGACCTGGCGCGGGCTGAAGGCGAGGCCGAGCCCGAGGCTGGCTTAGGCGAAGGGCGTGCTGAGGCCGAAGGATGGTCGTGGGCCGAGGCTGCGAGCGCAAGCGAAGCCGAGGCTGGGGCTGAGGCGGTGGATGAGGGCGAGCTGCCTTCGTGGCTTGGGGACTTGGCGCGGGCTGAAGGCGAGGCCGAACCCGAGGCTGGCTTAGACGAAGGGCGTGCTGAAGCCGCCGAGGAGCCCGATTCGTTTCATTTGACCTGGACTGAAGACGCGGATGTCGTGGCCCAAGATGAGGACCTCTTGCCCGACGAGGTGCCGGATTGGTTCCGAGACTTCGGTGCGCCAGATGAAACCGAGGCAGATTCTTTGCCCGCTGCGCCGCCACCAGAAGCAGAAGTGCCTGAGAACGCCTCGGCTGTATCCGACACGACAACGGAGCGCCCGGCCTGGGTGGACGCGCTGAAGCCCGAGGGCGCGGACGAGGAACACATCTCCGAACCAACGCCGCCTGAGACCGGGAAGCTGGTGTTTGACCCCGATGCCTTGTTCGCAGAAAGCGCGGACGACGAGGGTGAGACGAACCTCGCTGTGGAAGGCCTTTCCGAAGAAGCCGTGCGGGAGGCCGCACCTACTCGCACGGCAGATATGCCTGCCTGGATAAGCGAACTCGCGGCCGAAGAGTCTGAGGCCGAGGGAGGAACCGCGTCGATTGTCGATGCTTTGGCCGGGTTGCCGGACTTGTTGCCACCTGACCCGGGCCTCGCACCAAAGCGGGTGCGCCTGCGCCCGCCCTTCAAACTGCGCTTGAACCGGCACCAGACCGAGCGGGCTCAATGGCTCCGGGCATTGCTGGAGGACGAGGCCCGACCCCGACAGATTGATTTGCCTTGGGAAGGGATCGACCTGCCGCGCGGGCTGTGGCGGGCTTTGACGCTCGTGGTGTTGTTGGCTTTTGTGTGGTTGGCAGCTTGGCTGCCCGCGATGCCACCACAAGCCTCGGCCGACACTATGCAGGCGTGGTCTACTGTGGAGGCCTTGCCCCCTAATGCGCCGGTCCTCGTCGCGGTGGATGTGTCGTGGCTTAATGTGGCCGAAATGGAAACCATCGCCCGGCCTTTGTTGCAACACTTGGCCGCGCGGGAAAGTCACGTGGTCATGGTGACCACGGTGCCGTGGAGCGTGCAAATGGGCCCGTCCTGGGCGCCGTCGTCGCTGCGTTGGTGGGAGGCGGGCTTTATCCCTGGTGGGCCGGTTGCCCTGGCCCAGTTTGGTCAAGCGTTGCCCTTCGCGTTGCACCTTTCAGGTTCCCCCTTGGATGCCGCTCGTGTCCCAAGTTGGCGTGCGGTGCAAGATTGGTCGCACATCCCCCTGGTGGTGGTGTTGACGGACAATCCCGAGATCTTACGTTTGTGGCTTGAGCAAGTGGCGCCGCAGTTACCGGCTGGTACGCGCTTGGTGTTAGGCGTAAGCGCCCAGGCCGCACCTGTGGTTGAGGCCTATCGCTCGGCCGTGCCTACATGGGGCGGCGCGGTGGTTGGATTTGAAGGAGGCTTGGCCTATCAGCAGCACCTTCAGATGCCTACGGATGCAACCCCATGGTCAATGTATCGCGCGTTGTTGGTAGCGGGGACAGCCTGGATGTTTGTATCCGCTTTGGCCTATGGCGTACTGCGCGGCTTGCGCGCACGACGCCGCAGGTCAAAGGGAGCATCTTAATTCCGGCCTTGCTGGTCGTGCGGAACTCCTGAACAAGGATGGGCACATGGATACCACTGTTCCCTTGACAACCCTTGGCCAGTTGTTGGCGTTGGTGCTGGTTGTGCTGACTTTCTCCTATGCTTTGGGTGCACGGCCCTTGTTCCGGGTGATGATGCACGCGTTCATCGGCGCGAGCGCGGGGTTCCTCGCAGGGTTGGTGTTACGCCAGGTGTTTCTTGTGGGCTTGTTACGCACGTGGCGGTGGAGCCTTTTGGGGTTCGGGGTCGTCCTAGCCCTGCTTGTATGGATTCGTCCCTTGGGCCGTTGGGGTCGGCGCCTCGCGTCGCTTGTTGTTGCGTTTTTCGTGGGCGTTGTAGTTGCGGTGTTGCTGGTCGGCGCGGTACGCGGGTCGCTGTTCCCCCTGGTGCGGGCCGCGTGGCAAGGTCCAGGTGTAGGCCAGGGGTGGCTCGCGGTCTTGGGGACGTGGTTGGGCCTTGGGATCACCGTGTTGGTCTTGGCGAGCTTCCACTTTGGTCCAGTGCCCCAGCGTTGGCAACGCACGTATCGAAGCATGCGGGCGTTGGGCCAGGTGTTCTTGGGCTTGGCATTGGCCGCGTTGTTTGTTGGCTTTTATCGCAGCGCCCTTTGGGCTTTTGCGGATCGTATACACTTTTTGTGGAACGTTGTGGCCGCATGGCTCACAGGCGGCTAATTCCCTTGGCTTGAGGCGGCTATGCAACCGGCGTCGTTAGTGCAAACCGAAATGTATCTCGCGTACGACGTGGGTTCGACTCATACCCGCGCGTACCTGTTCGACGTGGTCGAGGGTGTCTATCGTCTGGTCGCGATAGGTTATTCGCCGACCACCGCGTTTGCGCCTTTGGGCGACCCGCGGTTGGGCCGTCCCATGGGGGATGCGTGGGAGGGAGCCCGACGCGCGACCGAGCATTTGGCCGAGTTGGTAGGGTTGCCCTTGTTGGACGAGGAAGGCTCCCTCGCTGTGGCCTCGCTGCCCGAAGGCCCCGCGACCGCATTCGCGATGGCTTCCTTCGGTGAGCCGGTGCGCGCGGTGCTGATGGGGATTTTGCCGTCCTTATCGCTCGCGAGTTTGCAGCGGGTCGTTGCCGATACGTATACCCAGGTCGTTGAGGTTTTCTCAGCGGTAGATTCGGACGACCCAGAGACCCGGCTCACGCGCTTGATCGAGGCTTTCCCTGATGTGGTGTTGCTCGCGGGCGGGACAGACCAAGGCGCCGAGAATGTTTTGCTCGAATACGCGCACTTGCTGCGTCAGGCCGCCACGTTTTGGCCCTTGGCCCAGCGCCCATGGATTTTGTACGCCGGGAATGCGAACGTCGCCGAGGCCATCAAGGAGCAGCTGGGCAAATACTTTGAGGTCCGCGTAGCGGATAATGTGCGTCCCAGCTTGACCGAAGAGCGTTTGGGCCCCGCGCGCGAGGCGTATTGGGATATCGTGCGTCATTGGTGGATCGACCGCTATCCCGGCTTGGATCACGTTTTTGAAGAGACGGAAGGGCGGTTGACCTTTACTGCGGAGGGCTTCCGTCGCGCGGCGCGAATTCTGCACGCGTATCACGCGCCCAGCGGCTCGGGTATGGCCTTGGACGTGGGCTCACGTTATACCTATGTGTGGTATGGCCCCCGTCCTGAGGATGTCCAGGCTCGAGTCGTTGTCCAGGGCTTGGGCTGGGGCTTGCACGCCCGGCTGGACGACCCTGCTTTTGTTGAAGAAGTCAGCCAGCACAGCGGCCTGGAGCCTGCCGAAGTGCGCAACTTCCTGTATCACAAGGCGCTATATCCAGATACGCTCCCCATGAGCGATACGGAGCTCGCGCTGGAAGAAGCCCTTGCGGAGACTTTGATCGCGGGGCAGGTGCGCGAGGCTTGGCGGACCCGTACCCCGTCCCTGTCCTTCGCGCTGCTGCGGGGAGGTGTATTCCGGGGTGCTCCCCATCCGAGCCGCGCGCTGCTAACCGCGCTGCATGGCTTGCAGCCCCTGGGGGTGACCGTGCTCGTGGTAGATTTGACAGGCGCGATACCCGCCTTCGGCGTATTGGCCGAGCTCAATCATTACGCGGCTGTGCACTTGATGGGCTCGGTCCATCTTGCCCCCTTGGCTGTGGTGGTCTCCCCGCGTTGGCGCACAGGGCGCCGTGGTGTCGGTGAAGTTTTGGGCGAGCTTACGCTCACGTATTCGAACGGCGAGCATATGAGCCTGACCATGCAACGAGGGCTGTTGCAGCGGCTGCCGTTAGCCCCAGGCCGGGTTGGCTTATTGAGTATTGTGCCTAAGCGCGGCGTAGATGTTGGAGCTGGATATGGCGTTGCGGTAGAGATTGAAGTACCCGGCGGCCTCATGGGTGTGATTGTGGATAACCGCGGCCGCCCCTTACCGTCCGATGCCTTGACCGATAAGGCTCGTTGGACTGCGATGTTGCCCGCGACGCTAGCGTAGGAGGCGTGCATGACGACCCAGCTTCTTAGCGATTGGTTCGTGCCCACGGTTAATTACCTGCCTTTGGGCTCGGTCGCGCGTGCACGACGGTTGCCCAGGCCGGGTTACTTGCGTGTGGCCCAGGACCAGAACGTGGATTACGATACCGTGGTCGCTCGGACTCAGGCACGCTATCAGGTGCGCTTGCTCGATCTGCGGCGGCTGTTGGGCACGCAAGATATCAAAGCAATTCAACGCGCGCTGCGAGTTCGCCCGCGTGACCGGGTGGAAAAGGGAACCTTGATCGCTGTTTTGCGGCGCGGGCTTGTGCCGCGTAAAGTGTACTCGCCAGTGCGAGGGCGCGTGTTGCGTTTGGACGCGCAAGGCGTGCTTCTCATTCTGACAAAAGTGCAGTGGTATAACCTGCGCGCGGGGTTCCCTGGCGTAGTGACCAACGTATTTGAGCCTTGGGGCGTGACGGTGCTCGCCCATGGGCTGTACCTGGAGGGCGTATGGGGTAACGGCCGTTTGGGCGCGGGGACTTTCCGCGTGGTGACCGACCAGCCACGCGGGGCCTTGGCTGAGGACGACCTAGATGTTGACGTGCGCGGTCAGG
Organism: Chloroflexota bacterium; assembly: GCA_013153135.1. Lineage (GTDB taxonomy): Bacteria > Chloroflexota > Anaerolineae > Anaerolineales > DRMV01 > JAADEN01. The sequence goes on along the minus strand of JAADFA010000082.1, from coordinate 6,222 downwards.
TCCTTCTCGCAGGTCGTTGCGACCAGCCCGACTTGCTCTCTCGGCTCGCAGATTTGGGTGTGCAAGGTTTGGTCGTGGGCACGCTGGATGCCACGTGCGTAGAACCCGCACGCCGCGCGTCCTTTCCTGTGTTGAGCATCGATGGCTTTGGGGACGCAGGTCTGAATGAGCGCGCGTTTCAACTGTTGCGAGATCGCAGCGGCACGGTCACTGTGCTGGCCGAACCCTGGGATCGACGTTTGGCAGCTCGGCCCGCGTTACTTTTGGAAACACCCCCGACAGGCCAACGTGTGACTGCTGCTCCGGCAGCCACGTTGCGCCCGGGCCAAACGGTTCGGCTGTTGCGCGCTCCGTACCAAGGAGAGCTCGGTACCGTGCTTTCCTTACAACCTCGTTGGGGACGCCTGCCCAATGGTGTGCAGGCCTGGGGAGTGGATGTGCGTTTGCGCAGCGGCGTGCATGTGTTTATCCCCGTGATCAACTTGGTGATTGTACGCGAGAGCGATTAAGCGCGTTGCCAAATCGGCACCCTCGCGATAAAATTGAACCCATCCAAACGGCGCGAACCGCGTAAGGAGGTGCGGGAATGGCTGATGACTCCATCTTTGAGGACCTCAATAAGTGGTCTGACGAAGACCCTCAAGCCGACGATTGGGGGGGGCTTGACGACGAACTCGACTCGGCATTGGGCCCGACCTCCGACACCCTGGCCGAGAGCGGGCTCGAGGACGGCGAGGCGAATGAAGAAACCCTCAATGTTGAAGTAGAGGAGGAGGAGGACTCCTCGGGGTCCAATCGAACTTTCTTGGCCATCGTTCTTGGGCTTGGCCTACTCTTGCTCCTTAGTCTGTGTGGGCTTGGGGCCCTCTATCTGCTGCGCGGACCTAGCCGGACGAACAGCGGCGCGACCGCGACGAGCATTCTGCTGACCAACACGGCCATCGCGGGCACAATGACCCAGCAGGCCGTCCTGGATCTCACCGCCACCGCGGCGGCTCAAGTAACCACACCGCCCCCAACGCCTGTGCCGCCAACCGCGACCCCGACGCCATCCCCCCTCCCCGCGACGCCGACGCCCTTGCCTGGTTCCGGTGGCGCTAGCCCGGTCGCACCGACCCAGCCGCCCGTTCCGCTCCAGCCAAGCCCAGCCGTTCCGGGCGTGACGTTGACACCGACGTTTACGGCCACCCCTGTGGTTGACCCTGTGTCCCTCGGACTCACCGCGACGGCTATTGCTGTGGAAGCCACCGTGCGCGCACAAGGGACGCTATCTCAAACGGGCCTCGCGGATGGTTTGCTCGCGTCGCCTTTGGGCTTGAGCCTGATTGCGATCATGTTGGTGGCGGTCTTGATGGTAGCGCGGCACGCGCGGCAACGGTAGCGCGTGAAAGCGCGCCAGGGCCGGTATAACGTTGGGAGGGGGTGTTATGGCGGATGCGGCCCTGCTGCGTTCGTTATATGAGTTGCAGCGCATTGACGCGCGGCTGGTGGACCTGGAGCGTCAGGTCGGGGCCGCGCGCGAAACTTTGGCTGCTGCTCGCCGTTTGCGCGAGGCGGAACGCGCGTTTCGCGAGGCCGCGCTCGCCCTTCAAAACGCGGAACGGGAGCTAAAAGCTGCCGAGCATCGCACGGCTCAGCTGCGGGCCAAACTGAAGCAAGTTGAAACGCGCTTGTATGATGGTTCGGTACGCAATCCGCGTGAGCTGCAGGCCTTGCAAACAGAGGCCGAAAGCTTACGCCGACGCCTGGATGATGCTGAAGACGAAGCTGTTCATTTGCTATTGACGTATGAGCAGATTGAAGCACGCTATTTGGACGCGATGCACACTTTGGAACGGGTGCGCAATGCCTGGTTTGAAGAAAGGCAGCGCCTCGAACGCGAAATCCAAGCCTGGGAGGCGGAAATCGCGACGCTGCGGGAACAACGCACATGGTGGGAACAACGAATCCCCCCATCGCTCAGGGAGCAATATGAACATTTGCGCCGTACACGCGGCGGTTTGGCCGTCGCGGAGGTGCGCGAGGGGGTATGTACCGCGTGCGGTGCAGCCCTGAACGCGGCGTTGCGCCAACAGGTTTATCGTCGCGAACTGGCCTTTTGTGATTCATGCGGCCGTATTTTGTATCCTGTGGATTAGGCAGCCCGCCGGCCGGGCGTGAACATCGGTTTCGGGCCGGCACGGATCTCCGACGAGGCAATTCATCATGCGTTGGCCCTCTTTCAATAGCTTGTGGTTTACCCTAGGGCTCTTAATCGGATTTGTGCTGGGCTGGTTAGCCCGGCCGTGGCAAACGTGGGTTCAGGCACACGTGCGTCGTTGGCGTCGGCGTCCTCAGGAAGATGGGATGCTGGAACAGGCGCGCCAGGCCTGGGCCCGAAAGCAAATTCTTGCGTTGCAAGGTTTGCACATCGCGGCCCCTTTAGCTCCCTTGGATACCTTCGCTCTTCCCCCGCGAGTTACGCCTTTAAGTCCCCTTCTTGACCCTGAAGATGAGCCAAGTCTGTCCTTGATCCATACCCCCTGGCCCTTTATTCCCGATGCCCCAGCCCTTGATGCCGCGTTCCAGGCACCCAGTCTGTCGTTGAGCGAGGCCTTGCAAGGGGGCGCGTCGTTGCTCTTGCTGGGTCCGTATGGCAGCGGGAAAACCGTGGCTCTGGCTTGGCTCGCTTTGCGGGTGCTGCAACAGGATGATGAGACAGTTCAAACGTTAAATTGGCAATGGCCTTGGTGGATCCACGCGTCTCAGATTGCGCAAAGCGCATTGCCTGAAGACCCCCTCGCGTTGCTATTCGATCATCTTCTGGCCGGATTGAATCGCTCAGTGCAAGAAACCTTGCGCCAGACATGGCGCGCCGCGGCTCAACAGGGCACCGCGGTGTTGTTGGTGGATGGCCTTGACGAAACGCCGCCCAGCCGACGCCATAAGGTCATTGCCTTCCTCGAACGGATGGCGCGTGTGTATCCGCGCGTGCGCCTGATCGTCGCGGCCGCTCCCGATGCCTGGGGCCCGCTTACGCGTTTGAACCTGGTCCCTGTAGCCATGCGCTGGTGGGACCGCTCCCAGGCTCAAGCTTTCACGCGACGTTGGCTTGCGTGGTGGGAACGTGAAGTTTGGGCCACGTGGGATCCTAGCCAGCAGCCCCGGCCGGAGATCTTAGAAGCCTGGTTGTTGAATAGCCTTGAGACTCAACCTGTCGCACCGTTGGAATGGGTGTTGCGTAATTGGCAGATTGCCGCGGGCGATGGTGTTGGGTATGGTTGGCGTTCGCTGCTTGAGGGTTGGATGCGCCGCGCGGTCCCTGAGGACGAATGGACGCCGGACGTATGGCACCGTTTGGCCCGCCAGCTGGCCTTCCCTCTGGCCGATGAGGTGACCATCCCCATGGCGGACCAGAGCGAGGGCGCGGACGAAACCCCCGCGGTGGAACGGCTGCCTGAGACCTTGGCTCATCCGGTGGTCCCCACAGGGTTCATTCATCCCATTGTACAGGCATGGTGGATCGCCCAAGGCTTGACCGCCCAAGATACGCGTTGGGCCCAGGAGCCATGGTGGCACCTCCAAACGTGGGTGTTGGGCTTTGTTGGGCAGCGTGGCCAAGGGGATGAAGTGGCCCAGCGTTTAGCGAAGGATGTGTTACAGCCTCTCTTCCCACGATTTTGGGAAGTGGTGCGCGCCGCGGCGTTGGCTCCCCAGGCGCCTTGGGCTCGTCAGGTCTTCCAGACACTGGCGCAACGTGTGCAGCAGGTCGCCCTGCCTATGGGCCAGCGCGCGCGAGCGGTGGTGGCCTTGGTGGCCGCGCGGCCGCCGAGGTTGGCCGCGCTCTTCGGCGCCCTCTTGCGCCATCCAGACCCAACAGTGCACGCAGCCGCGTGTTTGGGCTTGGGTTTGCTCCACGAGCCGGAGACGGTCGTCCCTATACTGCAGAGATATTTGCAAGAAGGGCCATCGCCCTGGCAGCGTCGCCTGGCCCTCATGGCCCTGGCGCGTCAAGATACGCGCGCCGCGGTAGAGAGCGTGGCCGCTTGGCTGCTGCAAGAGGATGATCTCGCGCGTCGCGAAGCGGCCGAAGCCCTCGCGCTCGCCCCGCGTTGGGGACATCGGGCCCTGCGAGAGGCCGCGTCCTATGAGGATGCGTTGGTACGCCGCGCGGCGGTGTATGGCCTGGGTCGCATTAATGAGCCTTGGGCTCAGGCGTTGCTCGAAACTTTGGCCCGGGACGATCCGGAATGGTTGGTGCGTAATTTGGCTGGCAGCCTGCTCGAAGCAAAGGCCACGGCGTCACTTTATCAGCCCCGGCCTCCCAGGCCTTTGCACAAAGAACCTTGGTTGTTGGAGGCTGCATCCCGCTTGGGCTTGAGCGTGGCTTCTGGACCTCCGGCGTGGCAAGCACTGGCACACATCCTACAAGAAGGCTCATCCCGTGAACGCCGTTACGCCTTGCGACGTGTGATCTATTTGCCCCATGAACAATGGGTTCCCTTAGTCGCTGCGCTCATTAGTCACGAGGACCCACGCGTCGCGGAAGAAGCTTTAACTGCCCTTTGGGTGCTCTTTTGGGCGGGCACGCGCTTCCCGCTCACCCTTTAGTCTGCTATCACGCGCGGCGCCAGGATTTCCTCCATCGCTTGAAATTTCAGATCAATCTCGTCCCACTCCCGTTGTGGGTCGGATGTGGGCATAATGCCCGCTCCGGCATATAGCCAGGCCTCGGGGCCTTGGACCACGGCGCTACGGATCACGGCCGCGAAGGCACCATCGCCTTGCAACGTTACCCAGCCAATAGGGGCGGCATACCATCCGCGTGGCACAGGCTCGTGTTTGGCGATAAAGGTTAGGGCGGCGGCTCGCGGATACCCTCCGAGCGCGGGCGTGGGGTGAAGCCGTTCAACCACGGTGAGCACATTGCCTTCGCGTAGTCGACCCCGGATAGGGGTCTCGAGGTGTTGAATGTGCCGGAGTCGTCGGATGCGTGGGATGGGCTCGATAATAAGCGTTTCGGTGAGGGGAGCAAGGGCCTCTTGAATGGCTTGCACGACCAAGCGGTGTTCTTCCTGGTCTTTGCGAGACCGACGCAGTCGGTCGGCTAGACGTTCATCTTCCTGGGGCGTGTTCCCGCGGGCGATGGAGCCTGCCAAAGCCATGGTCTCGAGGTCCTTCCCTTGGACGCGCACCAGTAGTTCGGGGGTCGCGCCGAGCAGGGCGTGCCCGGTTTTGGGTTGAAAGGCAAATCGATAGGTAGCCGGATACGCGTGTTCTAATTGCGACCATAGGCTGATCAGGGTTGGCGCTGTGGCCCAAATTAGGTGACGCGTGCGTGCGAGCACGACCTTGCGCAGTTGGCCTTGCTGCATAGCGTTGAAAGCGCGTTGCATCAGAGCGAGCCACTGAGGCCAAGACATGCCTTCGTGTTGGGCGATGGTGGCTGCCAGGGGTGGGGGAGTAGGTGCTGGTGGGGGGATGGCAGGCCATTGGGGGCGTTCGCCACGTGGGACGAGCATTGTGAGCCAAGCCTGGCCGTCGGGACGTTCAGTATATAGGTAGCGAGGTAACATCCAATGAGCGTCGCCGAACGCGCGCCACCATGCGGGTGTGGCTGCGCCTGGCATAAAGGCGAACCCGCCGAACCAGCGGGGAGTAGTTGCAGGGGGTGCAGGGTCTGCCTCGGGCGCCCAATGCCAATGTGCTGCCCAATGGGCCATTTGGGTGCGCAAGGCTTGAAACCGTTCAGGCCCCTTAGTTTGGATTTCGACGATGGGGTCCCAGGCGACGTACGTCCATCCTTGGGGCGAGCGCCATATCCAAAAGGGAGCAGATATATAAGCCAGCCAATCTCGCGTTGGGACGCGTGGCCATGCAGAGCGGTAAATCAAACCCTCGCCGGTTGTATTCATGCTAGCCTCCACACGCCCGATGATTATAAGCCCTTCATCAGCCTTAAAAAGGAACAACCCCGGCGAATAAGGCCGGGGTTGTGCATTCTGGGCGCATCCGGTGTGAACCCGCATTTTGAACTCTCACCGAGTCGAGGTAGATTGAGGCGTGAGTGGCAGCGTCGATGTCGCCCGCTATTTGCAGACCTTTCAGTACTCTCGCCGAGTCGAGGGGGATTGAGGCAGGAACTCATGCTGTCCGTCCAAGACCTGGAGAGTTCTTTCAGTACTCTCGCCGAGTCGAGGGGGATTGAGGCTGGCGTGGTTTCTGGTTTGATTATTCAGGACG
>JAADFA010000028.1 GCA_013153135.1 Chloroflexota bacterium | reverse complement strand
TTTTATGCCAACTAGCCGCGGGCTTCCAGCCCGCGGCGCCCGCGGCCCGCGAGTGCGGCCTTGGCCTCGGGCCGCAGACGGCGGAACCCGCGCTTGACTCGCGGGCAGCGGAACCTGCCCGCTATCTTTGCCATTTGCTCGCACCCTCGCGGCGGCGCGATTTGACTTCCCTCTGGCGATGGACTATAATCCCCCGGCGAATCTTGGCCTGGGAGGCGAACGGTGGAAACGTTGCTCTATATCGCGCTGATCATTACCTCTATCGCCCTTATCGTGGGCGTGATTTTGCAGAGCAAGGGCGCAGGGCTCGGCGGGCTGACTGGCGCGGACTGGGGTGGTTTTGTTACAGCTCGCCGCGGCTTGGAAAAGACCCTCTTCCAGGCGACCATTGTTTTGAGCGTATTGTTCTTCGCTCTGGTGCTGCTGATTTTGCGCCTCACGGGCTGAGGTCCGGGCTTAGCCACGTGGCCCTTTGGGTTTGAGGTGGGTATGGCCGCTGAATCCGCGCCAAGTTCGTCCGCGCATCCCCCCGGGACCTCGACACCGGCCTGGCAGCGCTTCCGCTGGGTCGGGCTCTTTTTGTTCTTCGCGGCTGTGAGCTTAATCGGCTTTTTGCTTTGGAACCAACGCCGCGTCCAACCCGAAGCCCAGGCTCCCCTGCCGCAGGTTATCGCTCCGTCCGAAGGGGGGACGTACACTGAAGCCCTGATTGGTACGTTTGGGCGCCTCAACCCCTTGTTCGATCACCTCAATGGTCCAGACCGAGATATCGACCGGCTTCTCTATCGCGGGCTGGTGCAGTTCGATTACCAGGGCATCCCGCGGCCCGATTTGGCCGAAGGCTGGGGCGTGGCTCGGGACGGCCGAACGTACAACTTCGCTTTGCGCCGGGATGCGGTCTGGCATGACGGAACTCCCATTACCGCAGCTGATGTGCTCTTTACCATCGAACTTATGCGCCGCGAAGATTTGCCCATTGACCCTAACGTGCGCACCTTGTGGCAAAAGGTCGAGGTGCGCGTATTGGACGATTACACCCTGCAGTTCCAACTCCCCGAGCCCTTTGCCCCGTTCCTCGATTATTTGACCTTTGGTATCCTCCCCAAGCACGTTTGGGAACCGTACCAGGATGACTTGCTCAACGCACCGCCGAATCAAAATCCTATCGGCAATGGCCCCTTCCGCTTCGATCATTTTTTAGTCGAGGAAGGACGTATTATTGGCGTCGCGTTACAGGCTTTCAATGATTTTTATGAAGGGCGCCCTTTCATCGATGAGTTCGTCTTTCGCTACTACCCTTCCCACCAGGCCGCGTTTCAAGCGTACCAGCAGGGTGAGGTAATGGGCATTGCGTCCATCGAAGAGCCCATCCTGGAGCCCGCACTGCACGACCCTACCCTCAACATCTATACGGCCCGCTTGCCGCGGTTGACCCTGATTTTCTTCAATTTGCAGAACCTCGAAGCGCCATTTCTGCAAGATGTTCGGGTGCGGAAGGCCCTCTACCTCGCGCTGAACCGCAAGCGGATGATCCGGCGGGTGTTGCATGGCCAGGCGCTTTTGGCCGATAGCCCCATTTTCCCCGGTACGTGGGCCTACGACCCCACTTTACCTCGCGTACCCTACGACCCTGAGCAAGCCCAGCGTTTGCTCGAAGAAGCCGGCTACACCTTCGGCGACGACCCTCAGGTACGCACAAAAGACGACGTGCGCCTGGAGCTCACCTTGTTGCACCCCGATACGGAAGTCCATCGAGCCTTGGCTCAAGAGATCGCGCGCGATTGGACCCGCATCGGCGTTGGGGTGACGTTGGAAGCTGTCCCATACGATGAGCTGCTCAACGACCGGCTGGCCTTGCGTAAATACCAGGCCGCCTTGGTTGATTTGGATTTGGCCCGTTCACCTGACCCGGACCCTTACCCCTTCTGGCACGAGGCTGAAGCTGGTCAAGGAGGCCAGAACTATAGCATGTGGAAAAATCGCCGCGCGAGCATGTTGCTCGAGCTGGCCCGTGTCACGCCCGACCTGCAAAAGCGCGCGCGGTTATATCATTCCTTCCAACGTATTTTTGCGGAAGAATGGCCAGCTTTGCCGTTGTTTTACCCTGTTTATAACTATGGTGTCAGCGCTCAAGTCAAGGGCGTGCGCCTGGGGCCTTTGTTCGACCCAAGCGACCGCTTCCAGCACGTGGGTTCGTGGTACTTGGTCGCTCGCCCACAGCTGGCCATCACCCAGCCAGTGGAGCCATCGACCGCAACGCCTGAGCCTGCCGCGACCGAGACGCGGTAAACCCTAAAATGCCCTTCACGAGGGAAGTCTGCAAGGGGGCGCGATGTGGCGTGAGCTCAAACGCGTCTTTTTCACGGATGAAGAGCCCAAACGCCTACGCTCGGGTTGGCGTTTGGGCTTGTTTGTGATGTTGGTCTTGGTGTTGACGGGCCCCATGACCATGGTCGCGGCCTTGAGCGCGGTTGTAATGGGCTGGGCGCCGCAGAGCTTGCCCGCGTTGCTGCTTGGGCAGCTCGCGTTTGTCGTGGCCTTGACCCTGGCCACGGTCATTATGACACGCTGGCTTGACCGGCGGCCGTGGTCGAGCTTGGGTTTGGTGTGGGACACAAAAGCACCACGTGAGTTCCTTCTGGGAGTTGGCCTCGCGAGCGCGCAGATGGTGCTTCTACTTATTCTCGTTCTAGCTTTGGGATGGGGCGAAGTGGTCGCGTGCACATGGCAGACCTGGACGTGGACGCGCGCACTTCGCGAATTTGGGCAGGCTTTACTTTTGTGGGGCATGGTCGCTTGGGCCGAAGAGCTTATGTTGCGTGGGTATGTATTGCAGACGTTAGAAGAAGGTCTGGGCACACTGTGGGCCTGGCTGGCCCAGGCGCTGCTCTTCGCGATCTTACACGTTCTCAACCCGGCTTGGGGCCCGATGCCTGCGCTCGGTTTAACCCTTGCCGGACTGTATTTAGGCCAAGCCTACCTCACGACCCGACGTTTGTGGCTTCCCATGGGGTTGCATTTGGGGTGGAATTGGGCCGAGGCCAGCTTGGGCTTTCCGGTAAGTGGCTTGACCAACGTCCCGATGCGTTTGATTGACCTTCGGGGCTATGGCCCTGAACTCTGGACGGGGGGCGCGTTTGGTCCTGAGGGCGGGTTGTTGGGCATATTTGTTATCCTGTTTGGGATGGTGGTCTTGCATCAGTGGGCTCGTCGCGCTCAGCCCCACACTCGGCCCCCAGCCTGATCGCGTTAGGGGCGTGATGTGAAATTGCAAACGGGCCCCGCATTTGGGCGAGGCCCGTTGTCGCGTTGCGTGGTTTGACCCTGGGCTGGTTCTGCAGCTCGAACTAGGCTGTCTCCAGATAGCGCTGGACTTCCCAGTCGGTCACTTGCACACGGAATTCTTCCACTTCCGCGCGCTTGGCCCGCATAAAGGCATCATAAAGGCGTTCGCCCAGCGCGGCCTTGAGAACTTCATCTTTCTCCAGCTCGTTCAGGGCTTCTTCTAGCGAACCGGGCAGGGATTTGACACCCTTGGCCCGCCGTTCTTCCTCAGTCAATTCATACAGGTTGATGTGGTCCATAGGTGGCGGTGGGTTCAGGCCTCGATCGATGCCGTCCAGGCCCGCGGCCAACATTGCCGCGAAGGCCAGGTAGGGATTCGCGGATGGGTCGGGGAAACGCAGCTCCATACGCACCGACTTGGCCTTGCCTTCCTTAGGCCGCGGGATGCGCACCAGAGCTGAGCGGTTAATTTGCGCCCAGGCGATATACACGGGCGCTTCGTAGCCGGGTACCAGCCGTTTGTAGGAGTTTACCGTGGGCGCAACCACGGCCGCGAGCGCGCGCGCGTGCTCCAGTTGACCGGCCAAGAAATGATAGGCCAATTCCGAGAGCAGGTAGGGATCGTCGGGGTTATAGAACAGATTGTTGCCTTCGGTGTCGAACAACGATTGATGGCAGTGCATCCCTGAGCCATTGATGCCGTAGATGGGCTTGGGCATGAAAGACGCAATCAGGCCATGTTGATGCGCGATGGCCTTGACCGTGTACTTTAACGTGACCACGTTATCCGCGGTGGTCAGCGCGTCGGCAAAGCGGAAGTCGATCTCGTGCTGGCCGAGCGCGACCTCGTGGTGACCCATTTCCACATCGAGCCCCATGGTGGTCAGCGCATCCATGAGCTTGGTGCGTACGCGGACGGCCTCGTCATCGGCCGAGAAGTCAAAGTAACCACCCACGTCGTGGGGCACGGGCCGGATGTCTTCGCCATTGCGCTTGAAGAGGAAGAACTCGGGTTCGGGACCGATGTTGTAGACCCAGCCTCGCTCTTCCTTTAGTTTGGCCAACATGCGCTTGAGGTTGCCGCGGGGGTCACCGGCGAAGGGGGTGCCGTCGGGGAGGTATACATCGCAGAAGATGCGCGCGCGGCGGCGCTCGTCCGGGGTCCAGGGCAGCACCGCGTAGGTATCGATATCAAGCACCAGGCGCATGTCGCTTTCTTGAATGCGTGCGAAGCCCTCGATGGAGGAGCCATCGAACCAAACGCCATCTTCCAGGGCTTCGGGAAGTTTGCTCACGGGGATGTCGACGCTTTTGACAGCGCCCGTAACATCCGTGAACTGGAGCGAAATGAAACGGACATTATCTTCGCGCACGCGAGCGAGCAGTTCATCGGGGGTCATAAGCGCCTCCTTATTTAGGAAATTGGTTCGAGCGCGATACACGACTTCCGCCCTAAGCGGACAACAGAGAGCAAACGATCCTAGTGCCCCGGGCGTTTTAAAGCAAAGAGGCACGCCGGGGCGTGCCCTTGAAGATGCGGTTGAGGTGGCTGGCGCCCCTTAGCGATGCGACTAGCTCGGGCCTCGTTGATGCGAGCGCCCTGGCTGCCGCCATCGCTGTCGGGCGTTCCTCGTCCGCATCCCTTGTCAACCTCCTTGTCGCGCCTTCCTGCCCTACGGTCGCGGCCGTCCCTTCCACTGGCAGGAAGATAGCTTAGGCCCAAGCGGCTTTTGTTTGTGCCTGTGTGGCCCCCCTAAGCCGTTTGGCACGACTCGCCCCACAGGCGACCAAACAAAAAAACAACCGGCTCGGCTCCTTTACCTAAGCCGGAGGCATTCTATCGCGAGGTATGACGTCTGTCAAGGTTTTGCCAACTTCCAAAATTTTGGCCTCAGGCCTGCTCCGCCGGTGGGATTCCGGGCGGACCTCGTGCGGCGTGCTCCTCATCCAATCTTGATTTCAGCCCGCAGCTGCACGCGCGCGTTGCGCTACGCCAATGACGTAATCGACAATTCGGCCCGCGATGTCTACCCCTGTCGTAGGTTGCGCGGTGTGAAATTCCATGGTGTGATTGATCTCATTGACCAAGTAACCTCGCTCGGGATGCTCCAGGATGTCCACGGCTAGCACGCCGCCGCCCACAGCCCGGGCAGCTCGGGTTACCACGTCCACCAGCTCGTCGGTCAGGGGGCACACTTCGCCTTGGCCCCCGCGGGCGGTGTTGGTAATCCAGTGTGAGGACTTGCGATAGATGGCCGCGATGGGTTCATCGCCGATGACCAGCACGCGGATGTCTCGCCCGGGCTTGGTGATGTATTCCTGGATGTAGAAGACCGAGTGTTGGCTCGACCCCAACATCGCGCGGTGTTCGAGGATGGCCTCCGCGGCATCCCGGTCGTTGATTTTGGCCAACAGGCGCCCCCATGAGCCGATGACCGGTTTGAGCACTACGGGATAGCCGAGCTCCTCGATGGCTTCGAGTGCGGCTTTGGGAGTGAAGGCGACGCGCGTGCGGGGTTGGGGCACGCCCGCAGCCGCCAAGGCTGTACTGGTCGCGAGCTTGTCGCCGCAAATCTCGGCCACGCGTGCGGTGTTCACCGTGGGCACACCCCACGCGTTGAGCACCCGCAGCGCGTACAATCCGCGCGTATAGCTCAAATCTCGCGCGAGGATGGCATCGAACGAACGCCAGCGTTCCGGTTCGTCGAGGTCGAAGTAAATCTCGCCATCGTTCAACCGTTCGTAATCGACCCCGCGTTGTTCCAGGGCCGCGAAGATCCATTTTTCTTCCACCCGAACCCGGGAATAGAGCACGCCGATGCGCAAGCGGCGGGACGAGAGCAGATTCATTCCAGTCCTCCTGCTGCGGGTTCCTGGCCAAGTTCCCGGCCTCGATGAGCCGGACAAGGCGAGGGTGGAGGAGGGGCGGAGCCGCGTGGCCCCGCCCCAGCCGCGGGCTATTCGCCCCAGTCTTCTTCCTCCATGGGCGCGAGGTCCAGCTGAGGTGGATCGAGGGAGATGACCTCGAGGTCGACACCGCACTCGGGGCATACCACGATTTCGTGGACCTCGGTCCCTGGCTCCAGTTCGAATTCCGCACCGCATTCGGGGCACGTGACCTGGATCGCCATCGTTGTCCTCCATAGGGGTTTAGGGTTCGGGGTGAGGAACGGGGCCGAAGGGCCCCGGGTCCTCCAGGGTTGCGCGGGCCTGTTGGATTTGAGCGCGCACCCGGTTGGGTGCGGTTCCGCCGGGCACATCTCGCCGCGTGAGCGCGGCGCGTGGGTTCAGGGCGCGCGTATACACGTCCTCTTGAAACGCGGGGTGTGCGGCCTGTAGCTCGGCCAAGGGCAACTGGTGTAGACCGAGGCCCAAGGCCTCCGCGCGGCGCACCAGCTGGCCAACGATGCGATGGGCCTCGCGGAAGGGGACCCCGCGCTCGACCAAATAGTCGGCCAGGTCGGTAGCCAGTGTTGCCGGGTCCAGGGCGGCTTCGGTACGGTCTGGGTGAACGTGCAGGGTGCGTAAGCTCTCGGCCAGTACTGGGAGTAAGCGATGCAGCTCGTCGAACGCGCGGAATGTAGGGGCTTTGTCTTCTTGCAAGTCTTTATCGTACGCGGAGGGCAAAGCTTTGAGGGTAATGAGCAAGCCCGTTAGCTGGCCGATGAGGGTACCGGCTTTGCCGCGTGCGAGTTCGAAGCCGTCGGGGTTTTTCTTTTGAGGCATCAGGCTTGAGCCGGTGCTGAAGCGGTCATCCAGGGTTAGGAAGCCGAACTCGCGGGTATTGAAGAGGATGACCTGCTCGGCCAAACGGCTGAGGTGCACGCCGATGAGGGCCGCGATGAAGAGGAATTCGGCCACAAAATCCCGGTCTGCGACCGCGTCCCAGCTATTGGGGGTGATGGCTTGGAAGCCGAGGGCCTGGGCGAGGGCTTCGCGGTCGATGGGCACGGTGGTACCGGCCAGGGCGCCCGAGCCCAGGGGGAGGACGTTGAGGCGGAGGCGCAGCTGGGCGAGGCGTTGGCGGTCGCGTGCGAGGGCCCAGAAGTGAGCGAGCCAGAGGTGGGCGAGGAGGATGGGCTGGGCCTGTTGCAAGTGCGTATAGCCAGGAGCTAAAGTATTGATATCGGCTTCAGCTCGTTCGAGCAGCGCGTGCATTAACATAGCCACATCGGCCGCCAGGGTATCCACTGCGTCGCGCATCCACAGACGGAACGCGGTGACCACCTGGTCGTTACGGCTGCGGCCTGTGTGCAGCTTGAGCGCAGGCTCGCCGATGAGCTCCTTCAATCGCCGCTCGATCGCGGTATGCACATCTTCATCCCCGGGGTCGAAAGGGAAGGTGCCATTTTGAAATTCGGCCTCGATGCGCTGTAGTCCGCGGTCCAACGCGGCCACCTCGTCCGGTGTAAGTACCCCGGCTTGGCCCAGCGCGTGGGCCCACGCGCGCGACGCACGCGCGTCATACCGGCCCAAGCGCCGGTCTACGGGCAGCGACGCGTTCAGCGCCCAAAAGCGAGGATCTGGCCCTTGGGCGAAGCGTCCGCCCCAAAGCGCGTGGTGGTCTTGAGAGCCCATCGTGCTTGCCTCCTCCCAGCCGCCGTGCCGTGTTTAGTCTCGCTTGAAGCGCGAGTAATCCGGCTTGGGCAGATCCAGCCCGGCCACGGGCAGGTTGTTGAGCGCGCGCACCTTCAGCGGCAGGCCAAAGAGCCGGATGAAGCCCGCAGCATCGGCCTGGTCATATACATCGTCATAGCCAAAGGTCGCGAAGTCTTCGCGGTAAAGGCTGAAGGGGCTCTTGCGCCCCGCGGGGATGACGTTGCCCTTGTAGAGCTTGAGCCGGACCACGCCGGTCACAGGGCCTTGGGTGTTGTCAATGAACGCGTCCAGGGCCTCACGCAAGGGTGAGAACCACAAGCCCTGATATACCAGCTCGCCGTACTTAAGCGCGACCAGGTCCTTGAATTGCATGGTCGCGTGGTCGAGCACCAGCGACTCCAGCTCTTTGTGGGCTATGGAGAGAATGGTGCCGCCCGGGGTCTCATAGAGCCCGCGCGATTTCATGCCCACGAGGCGATTTTCGACCATATCCACCCGGCCGATGCCGTGCGTGCTGCCCAGCGCGTTTAGGTATTCGATCAACTTGGCTGGGCTCATGCGCTTGCCATTGACCGCGACGGGCGTGCCGCTTTCGAACTCGATTTCGACGTATTCAGGTTCGTCGGGTGCGTTCATGGGCGAGACCGTGCGCAGCCAAATGGACTCATCTGGCTCGTACCACGGGTCTTCCAGGGGCCCGCCTTCGTGGGAAAGGTGCCACAGGTTGCTATCGCGGCTGTAGATGGTTTTCTCCGTCGCGGTGACGGGAACGCCCTTCGCGCGCGCATACTCCAGCGCGTCCAGGCGGGAGCGGATGTGCCACTCACGCCAGGGCGCGATGATCTTGAGCCGCGGGTCCAGGGCCATGTAGGTGAGCTCAAAGCGGACCTGGTCGTTTCCTTTGCCCGTCGCGCCATGGGCGACCGCGTCCGCGCCTTCTTGATGCGCGATTTCGACTTGGTGCTTCGCGATCAGAGGCCGCGCGATGGCCGTGCCCAAGAGGTATTTGCGCTCATACACGGCCCCGCTGCGCAGCAGGCGAAAGAGGTAATCCTCCGCGAACTCTTCGCGTAGATCTTTGAGAATGAACTTGCTCGCGCCGCTGGCCAGGGCCTTTTCCTCTAAGCCGTCAAGCTCTTCGCCTTGGCCCAGGTCTGCGGTAAATGCAATGATCTCGCACCCATAAGTTTCTTTGAGCCAGGGGATGATGATGGACGTGTCCAGGCCGCCTGAGTAGGCGAGCACCACTTTTTTGACCTTACCGCGCAGAGAACCGGGCATACGCATCTCTCCTTTGGATGGGGTGGTACCTTGCCCCACAAGCATAACAAAAAGGCCCTTCCGTGGGGAAGGGCCTGGTGCGCGTGAGCGTGGTCAGGACAGGCGCGCCCGTAAGCGCCCCACCCCACTTATGGGCGGGCCATCCGCTTAGGGCGACGAGGACGACGGGCGCGCACAACCTTACCGTTCATCGGGCCTTGTTATACTCGGCCTTGCCCCGCGTGTCAAGGGCTCAACTCGGGGTGCAGGCAAATCTCGTAGAAGCCTATGCCGCGGGTGGCGAAACCCGCCCGCTATCCTCGCCGTCTGACGTGCGTTCCCGCGCGCTGAGCCTGCCAGCTCGCGCGCAATTTTATGGCAACTCGCCGCGGGCTTCCAGCCCGCGGCGGCATGCGAGCACGGGCCGCAGGCGGCGGAACCTGCCTGCTATCCTCGTCGTCGGCCGCGCGCCCAACGCGTCAAATTGGGTATTCGCGCAAAGCCGCGGGCTTTCTGCCCGCGGCGCCTGCTTGAACAACATTCGCGTGCACCCAAAGCCCGCGTTGTCGGGCTAAACGCCTTTCTCCGCCATCAACGCGGCCAGGTCCGCGGTGCGGCACGCATACCCCCACTCATTGTCGTACCACGAGAGCACTTTGATCATGGTACCGCCAATCACACGCGTGGAGAGCGCATCCACGATTGAGGACCGATCATCGCCCTTGTAATCGCTGGAGACCAGAGGCTCTTCAGAATAGCCCAGGATGCCCTTGAGTGGCCCCTCGGCCGCGGCTTTAAGAACTGCATTGACTTCTTCTACAGTCACAGGCTTTTCCACCACCGCGACAAAGTCCACCAGGGATACGGTGGGCGTGGGCACACGCACGGCCATGCCGTCGAATTTGCCCGCGAGCTCGGGAATGACCTTGCCCAATGCCTTGGCCGCGCCCGTGGTCGTAGGAATCATGTTGATGGCCGCCGCGCGCGCGCGGCGCAGGTCCTTCGGGTGCGCGAGGTCGAGGATGCGTTGGTCGTTGGTGTACGCGTGCACGGTGGTCATGAGCCCTTGTTTGATGCCAAAGGCTTCGTGGATGACCTTGGCCACAGGCGCGAGGCAGTTGGTGGTGCAGGATGCGTTGGAAACCACGTGGTGCTTCGCGGGGTCGTAGAGCTCGTGATTCACGCCCAGGACAACAGTGAGGTCCTCGCCCTTCGCGGGCGCGGTGATAATAACTTTCTTCGCTCCCCCTTGGCGGATATGAGACCAAGGGCCGGGGTCTTTGGTTGCATCGCGGAAGACGCCCGTGGCCTCGATTACAATGTCGACGCCCAGATCGCGCCAGGGCAGGTTGCGAGGATCGCGTTCCGCGAATACGCGCACCCGTTGGCCGTTGATGACCAAGTCCCCATCCACGACCTCAACGGTGCCGGGAAAGGTGCCGTAGTTAGAGTCATATTTGAACAAATGCGCGTTGGTCTCCGCTGGGTAAAGGTCATTGATCGCAACGACGGTCAAGGTTTGGGGATGGCGCTCAAGGATGGCTTTGAGAACCTGGCGGCCAATGCGGCCAAATCCGTTAATACCAACTCGAACGGTCATGGGGACCTCCTTTGGCGAATGCCTCGGGGTAACTTAGGGTAAAAAGGTGTAGAGCAACCCACCTCCGAGAAGCACCAGGATGAGCAGCCAACGCAGGATATCTTGGACCCACAATGAGGCCGCGTGCATAGGGTGTGCTTGGGTGTAAGCACCGGCGGCCAGGGCCTCTTCGCCCAACAGGGCTTCATCGCCTAACGCGAAGAGTACGGCTTGACCGGTGAGGTGATCCGTGCCGCCGACAAAGCGTTGGCTCGCGTCAACCGCGAGCGCGATCTCGCCGCCCATGTGACCCAAGCCGAGGGTGAGCGCGCTCCGGCCCCCGTGTGCCATCACCACAGCGCCCGCGGCATAGGTGCTCTCGTCCATACCCACCAGCCGCACGGTGCCCTGGCAACGGTCCTCCGCGCGATGTTCATAACACGCGGTACGGGTAGTACTATCCGCAAGCACGTAGGTACTGGGCTCGCCCACGGTGATGGCTGGTGGCTTATCCCCGCGCAGGGCGGTGCGCACAATGGGACGCAAAGCCGCGAGCGCGACCAGCGAGCTGGCTGTGCTGCTCCCCCCAGTGAGCGGGCCCCGGCCGACAGTATATTGCAGTCGTTGGCCTTCTTCCATAGCCAGGGCCAGCCCTTGGTGCAGGCGTCGAAAGGCCATCAGGGGCCGTAGGCGTTGATAAAGCCGCTCCGGTTGCATCAATAACGTTAGCAGCCCCATCAGGCTCGCAATGCCCAAAAGCACCAAGAACGCGAAAAGCGCTTGAATCATGGCGCGCCTCCAGCCAAAGGTCACGTCCATTTTAGCACAGCCCGCGGGCAGATTCAGCCGCCTGCACACTGGGGGTGCAGGCAAATCTCGTAGAAGCCCATGCCGCGGGCGGCGGAACCCGCCCGCGAGAAATTCCCCACCGCACGCCCGCGTGTTGGGCCGGATGGTTCCTGCGTTAGGTTATCCTCGCCACGATGTTCCAGCCCGCGGCACCACGCGCGTGCTGCGTTTTTTGTCGGCGAATGTAGGCCACGCCCCGAGGCACATCCTGCTTCGAGACCGAAAAGACGTCATACCCACGCTGCCACTGATAGGGAATCCCCAGGCTCTTAGTAACAAAGTGGTATTATAATGACACAAAGCCACCACCATGGCAGCCCATCTGCACTTGCGTCAGGATGCTGGGATCTGCTCTCACTACAAAGACGCGCGCCCACGCTGCTGCTCCCACGGCTCCTAGGATACTAAGCCTAACAATAGACAACCCGCGCGCATGACCAAAATCTTGTTGGCTGCTTCCTCCCTCAGAAGAACGTCGAAATTCACGGAGGAATCTCATGGCCTTAAAACACCACCTCTTGCTTCTGTTCGGACTCTTGCTCGTGAGCCTTAGCTTTGGCGCTTGTGGTTCCCACGGTCTCACGCCGCAACCGCTTACCCCATCCCCGACCCAAGCGCCTACGAAGACACCGTCGCCTTCCCCGTCACCGAGCGCCACGCCAACCATTACGCCCACCCCCACGAACACCGCGACCCCAACCATTACCCCGACGCCTACCCCGCGCTATCCCGTCCACAGCGGCACGCCTTTGCCCTCGCTCTTGCCGCTATCCCAAGATTGGGAGGCCGTCCGCCTGGTGGCCGAGTATATCGCCCCTTCGCCGGGGCTGCTGGTGCGCGCTTCGCTGCGGGATGTCCTGGCCATTTATGGCGACCGGGTAGAGGTCTATCGCGACGCGAAGCCCGAACCGCACCGCAAGTTCGCGGTGCACGTCGACCCGTTCTTGGACCACTTCAGCGTGAGCGATACCC
>JAADFA010000114.1 GCA_013153135.1 Chloroflexota bacterium | reverse complement strand
TCGCGTCGGGCCACCAGGTTTGGAGCACGTCGCGCAAGGCCGTGACGTCATCCACCGCGCCGTGGAGCGTGGGCAAGGCCAGGTCCTCCGGTGGGGTCGCGCCCGGCGCCAGGGTGGGCATGGCCGCGGTGGGTGCGCCTCGGGGTGCGCGCGGTCGTGCGGTTGGGGTTTGCGTCGATGGGCGCGTGGTCGCGCGGGGTTGTGTTGTGCGCGGCGCGGTTGCCGGTAAGGGGGTCGCCGTTGCGCCGGGTGTGCGCGACGCGTTCACGCGTCCGCACGCGGCCAGGATAAACAACCCAGTACCAAGGACGAGCCAGCGTAAGCGCAGCATCTTTCGCTCTCCCTGCTTGCCGCTTCCTGCCTTATCGGATGCTTCCTACCGCTACAAGCACAACCAACGTAAATTCGTTCGGCAAAGGCAGGGTGTAGATGTACAGATAGCGGTCCTCTTGTGGGCGCATCGCGAGCAACCAGTTCTCAGGCGATGTGACCACCCATCCCGCCTGGCGGCCCTGAGCCGCGACGCGGGCGCGCCAGGCCTGGAGCGCGTCCGCCGCGTGGGGCAGGGTAAACGCGGCCAGGCTCCAGGTCGTCGCCCAGCCAGGAGGCGTCCCGGGGCTGGCGAGTACCAAGCCCGCGAGGTCAGTATACGCGACCTCAGGCCAGGGCAGCCGGTTCGGTGCTGGGGCTGGGCAGCCGAATCCCTGCTGGCTTCCCGAGCGAATGAGCACACCTTGCCGATCCAGGGCAGCCCACCAACCAGCTTCCTGGCCCTCGTAACATAAGCCGCCTCGCCACAGCGCGGCACCCGGATCACTCCAGGCCGTGGGATGCGGTAATGCCATGTAGGATAGGACGTCGAGATAGAGGCCCTCACGGGTGAAATCCGTCCACACCCAGCCCAAGGAAGCCAAGGCGCGCGCGGCCTCATCTGCCGAGCGTTGGGTATCGTACATGCCGACCTGGGGGCCCCCAGGGGCAACGCGCACCCAGGGCACGGTGCCCTGGGGCCACAAGCGGGCTTCACCGTCCTCCGGCCATGTGCCCAAATGGAGCGTTGTGGGCGAGGCTAGGGTGGTGATATCCAGCCGCAGCAAGAGCGCGCTCGCGATGTCCCGAGCCAGGTCTGCGGAGATATCGGGTGGCTGGACGGGTGAGGGCCGCTCAATGGCCCGAAGTTCATACGCCAACAGGGGAAGCGCGCCATCCTCCACGGCTGGGAGGCGCACCAACACGCGCGTGCGTTCGCCTTGCACCCACACCCGCCAGGGCCGCCCCGCGTCCTCATCGACCGCGCGCCAGCCCGCACGCGTTAGGGCGGCATCCCACGCCTGCCACATGGCCGTCATATCACCCCAGGGCCGGATCGCAACCACCGAGGCCGTGATGCGTCCCGAGGGACTTTGGCCCTGGGTATAGACCTTCTGCACCTGAACCCCGGCCGTGGGCAAACCCCAAGGCAACGCGGGCCGCGTCGGCTCCATCACACCGAGGCTCGCCGTGTGCAAGGTCAACCAGCCCCAAAGATGGTCGGGAGCATCCGCACGGCGCACCAGGATGATGCTTAGCGTCTGTTCATCCGCCGCGGCGGTGCGGTGCCATTCCAGCAGCACGGTGTACGGCGTTATATGCGCGAGCTCAGGATTCACGTTCGGGTACGCGCGCCAACCGGCCTGGAGCAAAACCTGATGCCAGGCATCCAGGCTCGCGCGTGGAACGCGGAACGCGGCTTCGACGCGGGTGGGCGATGTCGCGACATAGAACCATGTGAGCCCAGGCACGTCGCCCGTCCAGGGCATGACCGCCGGGCCCGCGCCCAGTTGGACCTCGGCCTCGGGATACAAGGCCTGCACCAAACGCGCCGCGTTGATGGCCGTGAGCGCCGCCGACTCGGTTTGGGTTCGCACCTCGAGCCTCTGTTGTGGGGTGGGCCAGGGGCCGCCCTGGTTCCAGGGCGCGTGGAGGTTCGTCGTGGGCTTGGGGGCCTGGACGGCCTCACCTGGGGCTGATGGCGTAGGCGTGGCCCTGGCAACCGCAGCCATGGGTGTCGGGGGCGTTTGGGCGCGGAGCCACGTCGGGGAGCCCTGAGGGCTTGTCGTTACCCCAGGGCTGGAAGAGGCCATATCCGCAGGCATCACACGTAGACACGCGGCCAGGACAAGATCGAACCCGATGAGGAGTACCAAAATCCCAACGAAGCCCTGCCGCCCGTGCCGTTGAGCGTTTTTCATTCCTCATCTCCAAGAATACGGCTACAGGGCGAACAGTCATTCGTTGGGGGATACGTACAATGCCCGCACGCGGTCGCGCGACGGGCGCGCCGCGCGACCGCGTACGGCTTGGGCAAGCATAACGTGATTTAGACAAAAACCACGATCACAAAGATGAAAGACAACGCCACCGCGAAATAAATGAGTGGTGGTTTGAGGAAGATGGGCGGCATGTAGACCAAGAACCGCTCCACCTCGGCAGCGAGCGCTTGGCTAAACGTGGTATCACAACCACCATCGGGAGTTTTGATCGCGATGAGCTGAGGGTCAATGATGAAATCGAACGGATACCCTGCTTGTGCGAGGTAATACCACAAAGTACCAACGATAAGATAGCCATTAAGGGCACCAAGCACAAAGCCCAAGAGTGCGTCTTGGATTTTTTCCCGCGTAAAGCCGCCGCCCCGCACGCGACTGAGCGCGGCCGGGGTCTCGTAACCAAAGAAGACCAGGGCCAACACGACAGCAGCTCGCCAAAGGAAGTCGGTCTTTTGCGTCGGTGGTTGAGGTAAGAAGTATGTATGAACCAATTCAATGCTCATAATGGCGACAAACACGCTAAAGGTGACCATGAGCTCCTTAGCCCAGCCGCGCATGAGGCCGATGACCGCGAAGATCAGGACTAGAGCCCAAAAGACGGAAATGAGGCTAATCATGGCGCCCTCCTGCTTGTTGCCGTAAAAGTTCCGCGATGCGTTCCGCGGCTCGGGGCTGATGCAGCCGCTGCATCGCGTGAGCCATGCGCGTGCGTTGGTCCGCGTCCTGAATCAAGGCCAGGACTTCGGACGCGAGGCGTTGCGGCAAATCCGCGTCAGGGAGGATGCGGGCCGCGCCGCGTTCAGCCAGGTAAGCCGCGTTGCGTTGCTGATAACGCCACGCGTAGGGATAGGGGACCAAAATCGCGGGCAAGCCAAACGCGGGGAATTCGCCTAGGGTCGAAGCCCCTGCACGAGCGACCACCAAATCGGCCGCGGCCAGGGCCGCGCCCATATCGTCGTCGTGCAGGTATGGATATGCGTGATAACGCGCGCGTTGGTCCTCAGGTAAGGTCTCGCGGAACGCGTGGACGTGGGGCCAATCCAGCTGGCCGCTGATGTGCACAATGGTTGTGTGCGGGAGCAACGCGTCGAGCTGTTTCATCAAAGCCCGGTTAATAGAACGCGCGCCTCGACTCCCGCCAAAAACCAAGGTTACAAACGCGTCTTTTGGGAGCCCGAGGTGCTCTCGAGCCCGAGCCTTTTGGCCAATCCAAGCCTCAATCTCGCGGCGCAAGGGATAGCCGGTAACCACAACCGTTTTGGATGCGGGGAAAAACGCGCGCGCGGGTTCAACCGTAACCGCGATCGCCCGGGCCAGAGGGGTGATGGTCTTCAGTGCGAGGCCTGGCTCAATATCCGGGACAAAAAGCACCATGGGGCGCCCGCGTGCGGCCAAGGCCACGGGTACAGCCACATATCCACCTGTGAAAAACACCACGTCGGGATGAAAGGCGCGCAGCACCCGGCGCGCCGCGAAGAACCCGCGCGCGAGGCGCGCCACGTTGCCCGGCAAGCGGCGCCAGCCCACACCATGCACCCCGGCCGCGGGGATCGCTTGAAAGGGCACACCGGCCCGCCGCACCAGTGTTTCCTCCATCCCCCCTTGGCCGCCAACCCAGAGGACCTCGGCCTCGGGGTCAACCTCGTGCAGACGCTGCCACACCGCGAGCGCGGGATACACGCCGCCGCCGGTCCCGCCCGCGCAGATCAAGTATCTCATGGCTCTCTCCTCGATAGCGCGCGTCCCGCCGTTGCGCCTCTTGAGCCACCCGCAAAACCAACCCCAGGGATGTCAGGACCGCGGTGAGGTTCGACCCGCCGTAGCTGAAGAATGGCATTACGTTCCCGGCCTGGGGCAAAAGCCCGACAATCCCGGCCATGTTGAGCACGGCCTCCCAAGTAATCCACAGAACCAGGCCTGCCGCGAGGAGCTGTCCAATGGGGTCGGGGCTGCGCGCGGCAATGCGTAGGCCACGCCACAAAAAGAGCGTGTACGTCATAATGACCACACCCGTACCGACCAAACCCCACTCCTCACCAATGACCGCGAACACGCTATCCGTGTGAGGAAGAGGCAGGTAATAGAACTTGCTCTTTCCCACACCGATGCCTACACCAAACCACCCACCTCGTAAAAACGCCCACATGGCCTCGCGCATATGGCCGCCAACCCGCATGGGGTCGATAAGGGAATACCAAAAGTCCGTAATGCGTTGCACGCCCACGGGATAGAGCCAGCGGAGTGCGGGCAACCCCACCGCGATGACCACCACGCCGGTAATAAAAGTGAACGCTAACTGTTTGGGATGGGCGCCTGCGAGGAGCAACATCATAAAGCCAATCGCGAAGATGGTAAGCGCGGCGCTCAGGTCCGGCTGCAACAGGACCAAAAGCGCAAACACGCCCGTGATCGCGCCGACATACGCGAGCTCCCAGCGCCAATCGCGAATTTGGCGGCGCCGGGTGTTGAGCCAAACCGCGAGGTAGAGGATGAGCACAACTTTGGCAAACTCAGCCGGTTGCAAGGACGCGCCCAACAGGGTCCGTCCAGGCCCACCAAGGATTCGGTTGCGGATGAGGAGCACGAACAAGGACACCAAAACGCCCAAGGCCAAACCGACCACGAATCGTGGCCGACGTCGGAAGGGCTCATAACCAATACGCCACGTCGTCAACATGCCCATGAGCCCTACCACCGTGAAGAACAGCTGGCGTTTGATGAAATACGTTTCTGGCTTATCCGTCCGGGTAACGGCAAAGGCTACAGAGGTGGAATACACAGCAATCAGCCCCTCAATCAAAAGGGCAAGGATGAGGAGCAAAAAGAACCAGTCCACTCCTACCCACCACGGCTCCGCGGTTTGCACGCGGCGAGGCGCCTTATGCATTGTCAATCGAGGGCCTGGACCCATTGGCGAAACATCTCCCCACGTTCTTCAAAATTGCGAAATTGGTCAAAGCTGGCACATCCGGGCGAAAGCAAAACCACGCTTCCGGGTTGGGCCAGCTGCGCAGCCCGTTGGACCGCGGTACGCAAATCGGGCACCAGGGTGAGGGTCTCGGGCCCTGGACCCGTCGCGGCTTCGACCGCGTCGCGAATGAGCGTCGCGGCCTCGCCAAAGAGAATAAGATGCTGTACACGACGTCGAACTTCCCGCGCGAACGCATCCCAGGGCAATTTTTTGTCACGCCCACCGGCCAAGAGCACAATGGGTTCATTGGGGAAGGCCGCGAGGGCAGCCAAAACGCGCGCGGGCGTTGTCGCGATGCTATCATTGTACCAGGCTACGCCGCGGTGCACACGCACCAATTCCAAACGGTGGGGCACGCCCGTAAAGCCCGCCACGCCTGCGCGCATGTGTTCCGGATGTAAGCCGAGCACGTGCGCGACGGCCAACGCAGCGGCCACGTTGAGGCGGTTGTGACGTCCGCGTAGCTGCACGAGCTGCTCGTCCAACAGGGGCTTTTCCTCACCATCGGACGCGCGCCACCAAAACCAGCCATCCCGCAGATAGACCCCGGCTACCCCTGCGGGGGGCGGGGTCAAACCAAAGCCAACCACGTGCCCCCGCACCCGGGAACGCAGGGCCCATGCATTCGCGTCCTCCCAGCCCAGAATGGCCCAGTCCCCGGCCCGCTGATAGGCGAGAATGCGCGCCTTGGCTTCAATATAAGCCTCCATCGTACCGTGGCGATCCAAGTGATTCGGCGTGATGTTGAGCACCACAGCCACCCGCGGGGAGGCATGAGCGACTTCCAGCTGAAAGCTGGAGACCTCCATCACCACCACGTCGTCATCCTGGATAGCGTCGACCCGGTCGAGGAGCGGATTACCAATGTTCCCGCCCACCCACGCGCGCGCGAAGCGGTATGGTGCCCGCGGTTGCGGGGTCGTGAAGGGCGCCTCAGCCACCTCGCGCGCGGCCGCTGCTACCATGCGGCCGACCAGGGTCGTGGTGGTCGTCTTGCCCGCGGAGCCGGTAATGCCCACCGTGAGCCCTGGCGCGGTCGCGAAGAGCCACCCAGCATCGCTGGTAATGGGCACCCCCCGGGCACGAGCGGCGCGCAACAGGGGAAGGTGTAACGGTACGCCGCCGGAAATGCCGATAACCTCGGGCCAGTCGGCCAAGTAAGCAGGATGGCCGCCCGTCACCCAGGTCACATCCGAGCCGTGCAGCGTGGCATAGGCCTCACCAAGCTGTGCAATGGGGCGACGGTCGTTGAGCACAAGCCGCGCGCCACGGGAGCGGAAAAAGCGCGCAAGCGCGCGCCCTTGCCGGGCTAGCCCAACGACCAAAGCACGGCGTGGCGTCGAAAGCATACCACCTCCTCAGACAGGGAACACTCATGGGGATTATAACCAGAAAGCCTAACGAGAGCAGAGAAATGTGATATACTTTTTTGTGACATCTTCGGCTGGCTCGTGTTTGAGTTCCCTGCTTATTGAGCCTCGCCATGCACGATGATGCGTCCCCTGCGATGACGTTGCCCCCGGCTCAAGCGCCGTGTGCGTGGGGCTATCGTTTGTGGGCGACTGCTTTAAGCAGCCTTTATAACGCGCTGCTGCGGGTAAAAGGGTATACCATCCGTCTGGCCCGCACGCCCGAAGAGCAAGACCTGGTATATCGCCTGCGTTGGCGAGTATATACGGAAGTTGGCTACCTATTGCCCGAACAATTTCCGGATGGACGGTTTCGCGATCGCGCGGACGCGGTCTCGTACTCCTGGCTTGCGTGGTGGCATGATGAACCTGTCGGCACAGTGCGAGCCACGCCTTTAGTCCACGGCATTGCACCGGTCTTTGAGTATGTCCGCGAACTACCAGCGCTGCGAGCCATTCAAGCGCGCGCGGCCGAGCTCGGCCGGTACGCGGTCGTACCGGCTCACCGCAAGGGTGTTATCGCGGCAGGACTAATCCTCAATATTTTCGCTTGGGCTGTCACGAGTCCATACGCGTATCTCGTTTGGGGTGCAAGTCGGCGTTTAGCACGTTGGACCCTGCGCTTCTCGCCGTACATCCGTGAAATACCTATCCCGCGAGATCAAATCAACCCCACAGACATTATTGGCTATTTTGAGCAACATCCCCAAGTTGCCGTGTATATCGCGCCCACGTGCCGGATTCGTCTGCGCGCGTGGCTTCACTTTTTGGGCGAACGTATGACGCGCTTCACACGACGAGTTGGCCACTATGCGCGCGGTAAATCCCGCTAAATTTTTGGCTTATTCCCCCCCCTTGTTGGCTATACGAACCTATTTAAACCCAATACACCACGCCAGCGGAATCCACCCAAGGACCTAAGGCGCGCAGCCATATTTATCTATCGCCTGCCGCACCAACGCAACATACGCCTGCGCCCCGCGTTGACTCAAATGCGTTCCATCGGCCAAGAACCACGCCGGATGCCCTTCGGACGCCGCAGCCCAATCCACCAAAATGACCTGCGGCCATCGTTCTGCCGCTTGGGCCAGACGCTGATTGGCCACGTGCAGCCAACCTACCGGACGCCGAATATTAACCAGGTAAATTTTACGCACGCCCGCTCGAATCAAACGGCTGAAAATTTGATCAAGAATGCCCGGTGAAGGCATAACATTGGTGCCAATATGGAGTACCACGTTCGGATAGAGATAACCCTCCCGCGCCAAGCGGTCAATGGTCGGGAGGACCTGGCCTGGTGTGCGATTGGCTTGGGCATCCATGTAAAACTGGTACTGCAAGCCGTTGTACGCCATCCATGTCGAGTAAGTGCGCGCCATGACCGAATCGCCGATCAGGGTAACGTAACACGTCCACGCGGGGGAGGGGGTCCCAATAAGGCGAGCCTCCGTCGCGGTGGGGCTTAATACGGCCGTTAAAGGCGCGCTCAGCGACGCGGGTAGGGAGGGAACTTTGTCGGTCGAGGCGAGAGCCAGGGCCGAGGGGCGAGGGGGCGTGGCCGTTTGCATCGCGGGAGGCCGGCGCGGCTCCGTGTTGGTCGCGCGAGGTGGTGGTGCGAGCGTGGCCGTAGTCGGATGCGGAGCCTCGGTCGCGGTGAGGGCCAGGGGCGCGGCCGATTCGATAACCGCCGTAGCCTCCTCCACGTTCACCCACGGGCGCCACGTGAGGAAACCCGCGGTCAAGGCAAACAGAAGAGCTCCTGCCCCCAGAGTACCCGCACGGCGGGGCAATGTGCGGGCCCAGGCACGAAAACCCCAGCGTCGAATAGGGTGCTCAATGGTGCGGTAGCTCCATTCCGAAAGGAGCGCAACGAAGAGGAGATGACCAAGCACACATAGGCTATGCGGCCATAGACACTCAGCCCCGGGTCGAAAGAGCGCGATAAGAGGCCAGTGCCAAAGGTACATTGCGTAGCTGCGCGTGCCAACCCATCGAAGCAAAGGGTGACCCAAGGCTCGGCTCCAAAGGCTGTCAGGAGCCAAAGCGGCAGGCAAGAGCACTGCGGCCGTGCTTAGAGCTACGCCGAGGAACGCCCACGGGTAAAGCCATGGCGTGAACTCGTGGAGGGTGGCATAAGCGCTAAAGATTCCCGCCAAACCCAAGGGGGCCAGCCATGCGAGCCATCGCCGCAAGCCTTGGGAGACCTCATGGGCCGCGCCCAAAGGCCAAAGGAAGGCAAACGCCCCGCCGATGAGAAAGCCCGCGGCCCGGGCATCGGTACCGTAATATGCCCAGGTCCATTGCTCATGTTGGGCCAACCATCCCATGCGCGCGAGCGAAGCAAACGCCAAGGCGAACATGAGGGGCCATAGGCGGCGAAGCCAGGCCAGGCGTGCCGCAGGTGCCGCGCGACGCCGCGAATACAGGAGCAGAGCAAGAAAAAGGGGCCAAACAAGGTAAAACTGCTCCTCCACGGCCAAAGACCACAAGTGCTGGATAAGTGGAGGGTGCAAATAGCGCTCAAAGTAGGGAACATGGCGCCAAATATAATGCCAATTGAGATAATAGGCCAACGCGGCGGGCAAATCGGCGCGCAAGCGCGGCCAGGTCGCTGGTGCGATCAGGCGACTTAGCGCCACGGTCGCGAGCAAAAAGACCCATAACGCGGGGCCCAACCGCCGGATGCGGCGCCACCAAAATCGCCGTAGGCGAAGATGGCCAAATTGAGCTATATCACGCAAAAGCAATGAAGTGATTAAATATCCTGAAACCACAAAGAAGGTCTCAACACCCAGATAGCCCCCTAACGCCCACGGCTCCTGGAGATGGTAAAAGATCACCCCCAACACCGCGATGGCCCGAAGGCCATCAATCGCTGGGCGATAAGGCAAGGTATACGCCTTGGACTGGCTCATGCCCCCTCCTCCCGCGAGCTGCATCCTTGATCCGGTCTGCAAAACGAGCCGAAATGGCGCGGCTGAAAGAAAAAGGTATCTCAAAACCGACGTCGGGGCGATGTCAGGACGCTGCCTCGCTCGCACCACTTTTCACATATATTCGGATAGCACAATTATACCGCGACGCATGGCGTTGGCGGGGGAATATTTGGTTTTGTATTATGCAAACTAGGGTTCGTAAAGTATAGCTCTCCTAGATGGAGACAAACAAGGTTATCATCTTCAGCCTAGCGTGCAACAAATCTCGCGAAGCCAGCTCGCATTGGTCTAAAAAGCGAAAGTTAGCGCCGCCTCTCCGCGGGTGCACGCAAAGGTTGTTGAAATGCCAGCGACGAGGGGGAGTGTCGCCGTTGATCCAGGCACGATGCGCCTTGAGCACCACTACCGCCCCGCTCCACATCTTCCACCCTTGGGAAGCCTTCGGTTCTTGGCTTTTAGATGTGGGGGCCCGCGAATATGGAACATGGCCGCCTAACATGGCCGCCTGCCATGGGCGCCACGGGTTGGAAGCCCGCGGTTAGTTGGCATAACATTGCGCGCGAATCATCCGACCCAATACGCGGGAATGCGCGACAGGCAGCGAGGATAGCGGGCGGTTTCAGCCACCCGCGGGCCAAGCGCGCGTCCAGCCGCCCGCAGCTTTTACAAGATTTGTCTGTACCCCCGCACGTCGCTTCGCTTGACCCGCGCGAAAGGGATTGATATACTTTTTCCAACCGTTCGTAAACTGGAGGGCGCGCGATGGCCGATGGAAAGGCTTCACCTGGTTTCAAGGCATGGCGTAATGTGCCAACGTTGCCGCGTTTTTTTGGTCGCATCGCGTATGATAGCGCAGGTCGCGCCTATATCTACAACCCCTTCTTTGACGGCCACCTGCTCTATATGAGCTCAAACCCTTACACCGGCCGCTTCTTTTGGAATACACTGTTGGAAACATGGACCGCTCCCCTCTCGCCCGAACAATGGGCGCTAACCATCCTCTCGCCTAGCGCAGACTTGTTGGCTGATTTCCCCTTTATGCGCCGCCATCGCGAGCTCAGCGACGTGGTATCGCCCCACGAAGGTCTGACGCGTGCTTATGAGGACTTCCTGCGCGCCCAACGGGAGGACGTCTCCCTCGAGCCTGACTTCATGTACGTGGTCCTCGCGGAACACCTGGACCGCCTATACCAAATGTGGTCGGATGACGAACGCGATCATTTTGCAACTCTGTTGCGCGTCGGGCCCCATGCCCAAATGGTAATCTGGGCCTCCGCAAGCTACGAAGGATGGCGCAGCCTGCCTGAGGCGTGGCGTCGCGCGTTCCGTAAGGCCTTGTATGGGCCCTTTGATGCAACCACCCCTGAGGGACAACAGCTCGTTCAGCGCCATCCCAAGGCTGCCGAGCGCTACCTGGCGTTGGCGCGCTTGCGACCTGGTCAGGCCCTCATCTGGGACGAAGCAGGGAAGCCCATCCTGTTGGCTGCGAATTTGGTCGGTTTGAGTGAGGGAGAACGCGCGACAGCCTCGACCGCGCGGTAAGCGAGGACATCATCGCCCATGAAAGGACGTTGGGCCCTCGTTATCAGCCTCGCGGTGAGCGGGGCCTTTTTGTACGCCGCACTGCGCGGCCTGCACCTGGCCGAAGTGTGGCAAGCTTTGCGTCATGCCCAATACGGCTGGTTGCTCCCCGGCATTGGCGTGTATTTCATTGGCCTGTACCTGCGCGCCTGGCGTTGGCACTACCTACTCCGTCCTATACGAAATTTGCCCACGCGTGAGCTGTTCCCCATCGTGACCATCGGGTACATGGGTAACAACATCTTCCCCGCACGCGCGGGCGAAGTGATCCGCGCCGTGCTCCTGCGCAAAAAACGCGGCGTTCCCGTCTCCGCTTCCCTCGCGACCATTCTGGTTGAACGCGTGTATGACGGCGTTGTGATGCTCGGATTTGTGTTCCTCAACTTGCCCGAGCTTGCCCGGCTCGCAGGCACGTCTTCGGGCTTCGTGGGCGATTTGCAAACCTTAGCGCTCTGGGGCAGCGTCGCGTTCCTCGGTGCCCTGGCCATCTTCTTGCTCGCGGGAATGTTCCCAGCCCAGGCCGAACGCTGGCTGACCCGCGCGCTCGCACCTCTGCCCGCACGTTGGCGCGAACGGGCCTTGGAACTCGGTCGCGCGTTTTTGGATGGATTGCGCGCGCTCGGATCGCCTTGGGAAGCCTTGATGGTCTTTCTAACTTCCGTCACGATTTGGCTCTTGGAGACAGCCAAATATTGGTTTGTGATGCATGCGTTTTCATTCCGTGTACCTTTTTTCGCGCTCATGTTGATGAACGGTGTCGTCAACCTGGCCACAACCCTCCCTTCAGCTCCAGGATACGTGGGCACTTTTGACACCCCAGGCATCGCGGTTCTGGTCGCGTACGGCGTAGACAAAGCGGTCGCCACCGCGTACACCTTTACCCTGCACGCGGCCTTATGGCTTCCCGTAACCGCGCTGGGAATGTACTACGCGGTGCGTGAAGGGCTTCGTTTACGCGATGTGAAGCGTCTTTCGCAACAGGATCTCAGTTAAAACCAAAGGCGACGTGCGACCCGCACGCCGCCTTCTCCCTCGCTCCCTCTCCCCTACCCAACCAGATCCATCTTCAGGCCTACGCGAGGGCCATGGCTCGCTTTGTGTGCGTCCCTCGTCCTGCATGGACCTCGCGCGGGATTAGCCAACCTGAATGCTCACCAACCGCCCGGGGATGTAGCGCACCTTCTTGATCTCCTTGCCCTGGAGCCACTTCTGAACCTTGGGCCGCGAGAGGGCCAGGGCCTTGATGGCCTCCTCGTCCATATCCGCGGGCACTTGAATGCGATCGCGCACTTTGCCGTTGATCTGCACGGCCAGGTCCAGAATATCTTCTTTGGTGGCTTCTTCGTCCAGCTCGGGCCACGGCTGGGTGTGGATGGAGTACGGCTTGCCCAGGACCTCGG
>JAADFA010000113.1 GCA_013153135.1 Chloroflexota bacterium | reverse complement strand
CGCGCGCGGGTGGTAGTTTTGACCGTGCCGTGGGCCTTACGTCAACAAGGCGGCTATCCTCTCTGGCAGCCTGTCCCAGGCTTGACGCCAGATCAGGCAACGTTGGCGGCACGGGTGGCAGAATGGCATGCGCGTGGTCTGCGCGTGTGGCTCATGCCAGTGCTGGTGTGGGAGCCGGGGCCTGTAGCGCGTTGGTGGGGTGATGAGGCACCGGATTTTATGTGGTGGCAGGCTTGGTATGAGCGTTTGGAGGAGTGGCTTGTGGGTTTAGGGGATTTGGCTACACGAATTAAGACCGATGGCCTTATTGTATCCACCTATGGCTTTGAGCCCTCCCTGCGCCCCCACACGCGCCTCCCTAGCGGCGCGCTTGCTCATCCGCCCGCGGACGCACAAGCCCGTTGGTCTTCCCTGCTGCAACAGCTACGCCAGGTTTATCACGGACCTCTATGGTGGACCCCCGGTCCAACCCAAGGCCCCGATACAACATGGTTACAGGTCGCAGACGGCATTGTGCTAACCATTACCCCACAAGATAACCCTGCTGACGTAGCAGAACCAACGGTTGAGACGTATGTTCAGGCTTTGTCTGAAGTTTTGGCTACACGCATTGAGCCCTGGGTGAAAACGGAAAAGCCTATCCTTATCCAGCTCGCTTTGCCCTCCGCCCAGGGCGTGCAAACCGGTTGCATTCAGCCCATCAACGCGATTAGCACCAACCCCCCACCCTGCCTGCCTCCCGAGACGCTCACCTTGGGCCAACCAGGAGCCGACCAGGTCGCTGTAGACCTCGACGCACAACGTTTGCTGTATAACGCCTGGCTCTTGACCATCCACCAGACACCCCATATCCAGGGTGTGATCAGCGCGGGGTTTTACCCCTACGTCGCCTACCAAGGGCCCTCAGCCTCTATCTATGCCAAACCCGCGTACGACGTCGTACGTTTCTGGTACGAACACTGGCAGCCCCCAACCCAACATCCCTAACCCCGCGTCCCTACAGGATGAGCATGGCATCGCCAAACGAAAAGAAGCGGTACCCATGGGCCTTGGCCACCTCATAGGCCCGCAGGATGCGCTCGCGACCCGCAAACGCGCTGACCAACATGAGCAAGGTCGAACGCGGCAGGTGGAAGTTAGTAATTAGCGCATCCACCACCCGGAACTCAAAGCCTGGCAAAATGAACAAATCCGTATCGCCTTCCCACGCGGCAATAACCTCGCCAGGCGCCGCGGCACGCGCGGCGGTTTCAAGCGTGCGCACCGTTGTCGTGCCCACCGCAACCACTCGTCCCCCGCGGGCTTTGGTCTCGCGAATGCGCTCAGCGGTCTCTGGCGGCACCCGACACCACTCCGTGTGCATCCGGTGCTCCCGCGGGTCTTCTTCTTTCACTGGCGCGAAGGTATCCAACCCAACATGCAGCGTTACCGTAGCCCAACCAATGCCCTGGGCCTTGAGAGCCTCGATAAGGCGCGGGGTGAAATGCAACCCCGCGGTTGGCGCAGCGGCCGAACCAGGCTCACGCGCGAAAACAGTTTGATAGCGCTCTGGGTCATCCAACGGCTGGCGGATGTAAGGCGGCAAGGGCACCTGTCCAAGTCGGGCCAAACGATCGTCCAAAGGCCGCGAAAAGCGCAACCGACGGACCGGGCCGCCTAGGTCCGCGACCACCTCGGCGGTAAGATCCTCGGCAAAGCGGAGCACCCGGCCAGGCCGCAACCCACGCCCGCGCACCAGAGCCTGCCACACCTGGGGCGCCTCCCGGCGCAGCAGCAGCACCTCGACCTTGCCTCCTGTATCTGCCTTGCGGCCGAACAAGCGCGCGGGCAGCACCCGGGTTTCGTTCACCACTAACAAATCGCCAGCGCGCAAAAACCGCCCCAGCTCATAAAACCGCGCATGTGTAATGGTATCCGTCGCGCGGTCCAAAACCATGAGTCGCGCGTGGTCCCGGGGTTCAACGGGTTTCTGCGCGATGAAAGACTCCGGCAGATCGTAATCAAAATCTGAGGTGCGCAAAGGTTGCTCCATGGCTCCCTCGGGCTAGGCAATGTAAATAGGGTTGCTGTAAATCCATCCCCGCCACGCGCCCCAAGCATACAAATCGACTTCGACACGATAGACACCGGGCTTACGGACGGGGTACGAGAAAACCTCAGCCCGGTCCCAGGTGTGCACCACCTCGCCGTTGCGCACCAAGCGAATACGGGCCCGTCGCGGCAGGCGAACCTTCAAAGTCACACCTCCGGATAAGGAAATGGCATCACCCATGATGGCCTGGCCGAAGCGACCATGGGCCTGAAAGCGGAAGCCCCGGCTCGGAGCGAGCAAATCATTGGCCACAAAAGCATGCCCCGCAGCCAACGCCTGATACACTCGCTGACGATCCGCGTCCACGTCGCCCTCCAGGCCCTCGGTAAGCACGAGGTGCGTATTGATCGCGCGAAAGTGTTGCTCGTAAGGGAAGATGCGCACGCGCAGCGGCCCCCATCCCGCGGGCAGCTGATGTGCATCCGATCCTGCAATCGCGACGACTCGCTTCCCCTGGATGGTGAGCCGATCCCACAGCTGCAACGCTTGCGGGAAGGGGCCCCTGGCTACCCGGGGGAAATTAAAGACGTAGTACACCACGTGCAGCCAGGTCTTTAGCCGGGCTTTAAACTCACTCATCGCGTTCCAGATTTCCAGGCCATGAAAGCCTTCGACGTCCCACGCGTGCCAAGAAAGATCGCCCTCCCCGAGAAAAGGGACGGCCGGGTCAATGGGATGCGCGATAAAGGCCAGCCCACCTGCTTCGCGCGCAGCGCGAATCAAGGCTTGCGGATCATGGGCCCAGGGCGCAAGTTCCTGCTGCGCGCCAAAGACGAGCAGATGGTTCCCTCGTGCTTGGGGTGAGCGGTCGTGCAGTTCTTCCCCCACCAATACCAACACACGCCGCTCACCGTCCTGGTAATAGCCTTCAACGCCCTGCACCCAAACATTATGGTCGGTAAATTGTAGCACATCCACCCCGGCGCGCAACGCAGCCCGGATCACCTCCGCGTGCGTTCCGTGCCCATCGGAATACACCGTGTGCACGTGGGGATGAAACACAATTTCCTGTTCCATTGGCCTTGCTCACCTATGAGGCTCCCTCGCTCGCGGGTCGCGAGCGCGAGGCGCGTGGAAATTACCCAGGCTCGGCCTCGGTGTCGTCGCTTTCACCCGTGACTTCGCGCCAGATGATGCGCGCAGTCTCGAGGAGTGGGGAGATTTCCGCTTCATCCTTGCCCGTGGCACGCCAGTAGAGGGCCATCAAATCCAAGTGCGAGAGCTGGCTCACGGGCTGGTCGGCGGAAAGGCGCATGCGGGTAGGCGACACAGGTCGGCGAATGATGCGCAGGTGGAGGGCGCGGCGCGCGTAGGCGCGCAAACGAGCCTCGTCGAGCAAAGTCTCCATACCGCGTGGATACTCAATAACCAGTCGGACCACCGCACCCTCGAGCGCGTCATCTGGGCCGAGGGCGTGCAAAATATGAGCCATCGGGT
Source organism: Chloroflexota bacterium (assembly GCA_013153135.1). Classification (GTDB taxonomy): domain Bacteria; phylum Chloroflexota; class Anaerolineae; order Anaerolineales; family DRMV01; genus JAADEN01. The sequence goes on along the minus strand of JAADFA010000113.1, from coordinate 9,078 downwards.
CAGCCTCTTGGCCAGTGAGACGGACGTACCGCTGGATAAACGGCCGCAAATGGGGAAATGGTCGAAAGCTTACCTCGGTGCGGAACCCGTTCCCCGCGCGATGAATGCGGGCCATGACGAACCCCTTTTCGTGGTCAGCTTCCGCGAAGTCCACTCGCTCAATGGACCCCGCGTACACCACGGGGGGGTGTCCCTCCGGGTTGAGGTTCTGGTAGCGATGGACGTGACCCAGCGCGACGTAAGCCAGCCGTGGGTCCCGGATGGCATCCATAGGCAGGAGAAATTCCTGATCCAGGCTGAGGTTGCGCTCGATGCCGGGTTGGGCGCCGGGGACGCGCGCGTGGGCCGCGAGCAAGATGGGCCGATTGGGAGCCTCGGCCTGGGCTCGCGGGAGCCATTCGTCCAAGATTTTCTTGCGGAGGTAGGTTTCCCAAGCCTGCTGCCAGGCTTGGGATCCCGTAGGCAAATCCAGCAATGTTCGCGCGCGCGTCGCGGTAAGCCAGGGGATACCGATGAGCCACACATCCAGGCCAAAGAGGTCCTCCGGACCCAGCAGCTGAGGCCGATCCACCACGCGGACGTAGGGGGTTTCGAAGGTCTTGAAGACCTCGAGCGCGTGCGCGCGGCCCAGGGCGGGCGAGAGGTCGTGGTTGCCAACGACAAGGACAGTGGGGATGCGCGCTCGCGCCAGCCGCATGATGCGTTTCGCCCACTCACGCAAGAAGGTTGGCGCGGGGGATCGATCCTTGAACGCGTCGCCTGCAAAGATGACCAGGTCCACGCGCTCGTTCAGCGCGGTCTCCACCAAAGTATCCAGGGAGCGAAGGAAGTCCATCACCCGCACGGGCAGCCCGGTTTCAGGGTCCCGGCGGCCGTAGTTCGCGATATCAATGTGTGCATCGGCGAAATGCAGGACGGTGAGCATGGAGATGATTATACCTCAATTCTCTGCAGGTTAGGGGTGCTCGTCCGGGGAGGCGGTAGGTGTGGGGCTCGGTTCGACCTCGAGCTCGTAAATCTCTTCCGCGACCAAAGAGCCATCCGCCCGCCGCCATGCGTGCACCACGACCCACGCGCCCACGGGGATAGTATCGGGACGCAGCCGCGTCTCGCGCACGATCCATACGGGATGGCCTTCGACCCACCACACGTTGCCTTGCTTTTGCGTGACCCGACCGGCGAACTCAACCTCGGTGCCGTACGCGTCAGGAGCAGGCTCCAAATGCCACAGGATCCAAGCTTGTTTCCGGGCATCCCACACGGCTTCCACTTCCACCCAATCGCCAATCTCCACATCCGTGCGGATATCCGCGCCCGGGCCCGCGTGCAACGTCAGCCCATTGACCACCCAAAGGTCACCCCGTTGACCTTCCAAACGGCCAACGAACTCCACGGCGGCGCTTTGGTGTCCGCGCACTCGAGCGGCTACACGAATAGATTGAGCAACCCAGCTGCCGTCATCTAAAGGATAGCCGTGGATCTCGACCAAATCGCCGAGCTGAGGAATGCCGAAGATCTGCGTCGAAGGATGGACGTACACCGGACGGCCGCCCACATGCCATTGCTGAGGCGCCTTTTGCTCCAGGGGACCCACGAATAAGCCTGGGGCAAGCCCGCGCAGCTGCTCAAGAAAGGCTTCGCGGGCTTCAGGAGACGCAGTGGCCGCGGTAATAGCCAAATCTGTATTAAGAGTCTCGTATAAATGTGCGACATAGTTAGGATCCGCGAGATCGCCGCGTTGAATAGCCTCCCGCACCGCGCGCACGTGGGTTTGCAATTCGCGCAAAATCACGTCCAGCTGTTCCCGTTCCCCAGCCTGAAGCAACGCGCGCGCCTCTTGCAGGCGCGCCTGAGCAAACGCCAGGTGCAGCTCTGCAGCGCGGGCAGGGTCGCGCGTCAACCACAGCTGCGCATGCTCGACCCAAAGCTTGACTGGATACCAGGGCGACCCGGGCAAGGCTTGGGCCACAGCCCGAGGGGCGGGCACGAGGAAAGCGAACATCAACCCCAACGCGAGCACGGCCCAAAGCCACGCCCGGCGGCGCGGCAGCCAGCGTGCCCAGCGAGGCCACCCCGAAACACGCGAGCGCGCTTCAGGGGCCAAGCGTTCGAACAGGGTTCGCAGATGAGCCTCGGTTTCAGCCGCGCGCGCGGGGTCGCGCGGGGGGTAATGGGCGTGCGCGTGAGCAAACAAGCGCGCCAATTGCGGATCCAGCTCGGAAGGCTCGGAGTGTGTAGCCTGTCTCCGGGTCATCCGTCCTCTCACAAAGAAGATGCCAAAATGCGCCGCAAGTTGGCTAATGCGCGATGTTGGAGCACCTTGACGGCGGCGACACTGCGGCCCATGATGCGGGCCACCTCCGCGTGCGGGAGCTGCTCGATAAAACGTAGCACCAACACCGTGCGCTGCGCTTCGGGGAGCATCGCCAACGCGCGGCGCAAGCGATGCGCTTCATCCTGGGCATCGGCCCACTCATCCGGCGACCATCCCGGGTCGGACCAAACGGGGTCACGTTCGGGGTCGTGGGTCGGCGTTTGCCGTTGTTGCTGGCGGTAATGGTCATTAATCCAATTCTGCGCGATGCGGTACAGGTACGCGCGCAAATGGGAACGCGGTCCACCGCCATCGCGCAGGGCGTACAGCAATCGGGCGAAAGTCTCGGCCACGCACTCTTCCGCCAGATGGGCATCGCCCAATTGACGAGCGGCAAACCGGTATAGTTCCGGGCTATACCGCTGGTACAGCGCGGTCCACGCATCGGCATCCCATTGACGTACCCGCGCCAAGAGGCGGGCCTCCTCATCCTGATGTTGCGCGCGGCTCATGGGTATATGATGTGTTGATGATAAGACGACGTCCACGGCCAAAGGTTACGGCGAAGCGCGCGAGCGGTCGCCCGGTTCGACCCAAACGGCCAAGCGCCATGGGTCTTGTTTTGGCGCGTAGAGCAGCCGCGTCCGGCCGGGGAAGGCCTGAGCCAACGCACGACGGGCAGACCAACGACCGGGGTCGATCGCGAAGACCCAGGGCGTTTGCAACCAAGGGTCTTGCAAGGGCACGTAGACCGCGTAATCCATCCAGCGCGTGACGTCTTGCACAAAGACCAGCGCGGGGGTCAGGGCTTGGGCTTCGGGGCGTAGGAACACGCGCACCCGCCGAGGTGACATGCCATACAGGTCATACATCATCGCCAGGCGACCAGGCAGGTAATAGCGCAGGTTTGCCCAAACCAAGGCGAACAGCCCCGCGGCCAGCAAGGCCAGCGCGCCCCGTCGCAGCCTGGGCCTGGGCAGCCGAGTTAGAGCCCGGAGCAAGCCCAGCACGCCCCACGCGGTGAGAATAAACCAGCTGTGTACGCCTTCGTAATAATACCGCGGGCCGAACAGCCACGCGCCGACCCAATAAGCCATATAAAAAAGCACCAAGGCAGGGAAGGCGAGGATAACGGGCCAAGCGGCCGTGCGGCGTCCGGCCATAATCAGGCCGACAGGCAGCAAGAGCCACGACCAGCGATACCAACCCAAGATGTCGGCCATGCCGACCTGGAGGCTGAATTTGGTATTGATCCACGCCTGATCGAGGTTGTGGCCTTCGGGCAACACGCCATGGCCGGGTCCAAAGCCGACGCGGTCATATGGCCACCATAACGTGTAGGGGCTGCGCCAGGGGCTGCCGGTAAGGATGTATTGCCATGTGAGGTAGAGGGCCACGCCTAGGCCCCACAAAGCCATCATTGAGGCGATGGCTACACGCAGATTGGGGCGCCGCCAAGCCAAAAGGACCCATCCCGGTCCCAACACCGCCAGCAGCGCTACCCCCGTCCACGGTCGCGTCAACAAAAGGGCCGCCCCCGCCAGCCCTGATATCCCAGCAGCCCCCCACAACCAAGCCCGGCCCTGAGCCTCGGGCGCCGTCGCAACAACCACCCACGCCCAGGTCAGGGCCAGGCTAAGGACCCAAGCCAACGGATGAGACAGCAACGACCCACTGTTGAGCCAGACGAACGGCGAGGTCAACGCCAGGGTCGCGCTCAGCAGACCTAAGGCCGGCCCGTCCAAACGTCGCCCAATCCAATAAACCAGTAGAATGGCCACGCTGGCCAGGCTCGGGTTCACCCACGCGGCCCGACCGAGGCGCATCCCCATCGCCAGCACCACCGGCCAGCCCGGGGGATATTTACCAAACCGACGACCTTGCGCGTCGTCAATGACAAACGGAACCAAGAACAAATGCGGTTGAGGAGGTGAAGGCACGTAGAGCGCACCCCGGCTCGCAGCCTGGGCCTGCCACCAGTAGGCAACCTCGTCTTCCAGGTGGGGCCAATCCTCGAAAATCGTCCTAGCCGTCCAGCGGGCGGCCCCCCACATCAACAGAGCCAACAGACCCGCTACCAGGCCATGCCAACCCCGACGCCAGGGGACGCGGCCTCCTCGCCAGGCCATCCGTTCCCCCCACGCACGCCGCGCGCTAGTTCAAACGATGGCGTCCATTACCTCCTCGGCCGCGCTTGCGGCGCATGTCGGCCAAGGCTTGCTCCAACTCTTGGATTTGGCGCAATGTAGTCTCGCGCGCTTCACCATCTTGGTTGGCCAGCCGCGCCTTGGCCTCTTGTAAGGCCTTCATCAACGCCAGCTCCATGGGGCTGGGCACGTAGTTGTCGTCCGTTTTCTCCTCACGGGTCAAACGGCCAACCTCTTCGGGCTTGGGCTCCAGGGCCTTCATGCTCAAACGGATACGCTTGCGGCGCCGGTTGACCTCGATAACTTGGGCCTCAATCTCGTCGCCTTCCTTAACAATTTCTCGTGGGTCGCGGATGTAGCCGTGGGTCATTTCCCCAATGGGCACAAACGCGGGCACTTCGGCACCAATGTCAACTTCAATACCGCTGCGCAGAATCTTGACCACTTTGCCCTTAACCACCATGCCTTTTTTGATCTCGCGCCACTCGAGATCCAAGGGTTTGATCATTGTCAACTCAATGATGCCTTTGGGGTTGATGCGGCGCACCCACACATCGACCTCTTGGCCTTCCGAAAGAAGATCTTCAATGCGCTGCAAAGGGTTCTCTTTGGGAACCTGGGAAACGTGTAAAACCGCCGGCTTCCCAACCCCAATGTCAACGATCGCCCCAGCCACTGTCAACTTCTTGATAACACCACGAAAATGCATTTTGCGTTTAATCTCAGGGGGAGCAGTCGTTTCCTGGCTCATAGCGCACCTCCTTGCTTGGCTAAGATCCGTCGCGAAGTTCTATCGCGTGGACTAAGCGATTCCTTATTATACCCTACCTAGCCGGAAATGGAAGGTGTAAAGGCTCATTTCGAGCATATTCTACCAAAGGGAACCACCGAACCAAAGGGAAAATGCCCGTTCCAAATAAACAATTTGAAGTGCAAAACGACGCTCTTGAGTGGTTTTCAGCGCCTTCGTGCACTTGCAAACCCAAGTTGACACCGAGCACAAGCCTAGGCCGCATATCGCACGAATTCGAAGTGATCCGTTCCGCGTCACTTAACTGTACCACAAACCGCACCAGCCGTGAGGATTTTGTAGCGGGCGGGCCACGGCGTAGGGGCATGGCCGTGCTCGCGTGCCGCGCCGCGGGCTGAAGCTCGCGGCGAGCTGGCATAACATTGTGCGCGAATTGCCCAGCCCAACGCGCGCGGCCGACGGGCGGGCGGCTTTAGCCGTCCGCGGCAGGTTTCGCCGCCCGCGACATTGGTTCGGCCAATCCGCCTGCACCCCAATGCACGCCTCTCGCGCCTCAAGGGGCACCAAAGTCAAGCCGAGCGGGACCACGCCGCTAAGGCCGCGACCAGCGATCGAGCACGACCCCTTGCGGATATGCAGGCCAACGCCACAGCGCCGCCCGCGTCGCGAGATCCACTCCCTGAATCGGCCGACATGCAGCCAGCGCCCCCCGCGGGACCGCCTCCAGCCACGGGTACGTCGCGGGACGCCATACCCACATAACCACCTGGGCATCGTCCAGCATCAAGCGTTGGGGCGCCCAGCCGCACGCGTGGGCCTTCTCGACCCACCACGCCACGCGGCGCGCCATGGGATGTGCTAGCCACGCGCGCGGATGCCCGGCTTCGACCGCGTCCAAGACCTGCGTAACCGCCTGAAGCGCGGCCTGGGCCCCGCGATAGTCGCCCAAATTGCGACGCCGCGCGGCCTCTTGCAAGAGCAGACGCGCGACCACACTCGTGACATCCCCGGGTTGACGGTACACATCCGCGATGACGTCTCGCTCCTGCAACAAATCCAAAGGTAGCAGCCAGGCCTGGGTATAGTGCGCGCTGGGATCGAGCACCTGTTGGTAACGTCGCAAGGTTTCAAAATGCCGCACGGTCAAATCGACGTCCGCGATCCAGAGCCGAGCTTCCTGGGCTCGTGCGCGCAATGCCGCCCGAAAGTCTTGGTCCAAGGTGGCCAAGTCCACCCCAAAGGCCTGCTGCAGCGCGACGTCCAGCCGCTCGCCCTCGGTGCGCGCTTGCGCGACCACCACCAAGGGCCCCCAATCGCTCGCCGCCGGGGTATCCCGCCGGAGGCCATCAACAGGCCCCCCGGTCAAAACAAGCGCGTCCTTCGAAGCGCGGTGTTGGTCGTGCAGGGCCGTGGTGGACGTCCCCTGCGGGAACTGCACATAAAATCGATGGACCGCGTCCCAGCCCCAGCGATCCACCATGTAGGAAAACAGCGCGCCAGCTTCGAGGTACGCGACCTCGTGCTGGTGCGTGTAAAATCCTTCCACCAGGCGGGGCAGAGGGATGTAAAGCCCTAACGGCAATAAGGCCGCGGCTCGGTCGAGCAAGGGCTCGCGGTGGTAGTGGCCGTGGCTTAAATATACAGCCCATCCTTCGACCAACATAGATGGCCGCGTGGCCGGGTGCAAGGCGTGGTCGAACCAATGGGTGAGCTCGTGGTGAAGGAGCACCGCGGGATCGCTGCCGGTGGGGTCTTGATCAAGATACGAAAGCCATAAGTTTGCGCGCAGGGCAAAGCCGCCCTGTCCTAACAATCGGGGCACCCAGACCACTGTGGGCCGCTCGTCGGGTTGGCCCAAGCGCTGGGTCAACCGCGCCCATGTCGTTTGCAGCAACGGTTCCAAGAGGAACGCATCTCGGCTCGCAGGCGTGCGGGTAAGCGTGACCACCTGACAGCACGGCAGATCCCGCGTGCGCCAATGGACGCCTTGCTCCCACCATGGGCGCTGCTCCGCGGGGGCTAAATGCACCGGCCATTGGCCCTGTGGCGTGTCATGGTAGATCACCGTCAAGATGTAGGTGCCCGGCTCCGCAGGACCGACGCGCGTATCCCAGGCCAGCGGGACCACAGCTGCCAGCTCGCGTGCGAAACCAAAAGGTTGAAACGTCGCGCGCCACTCCAGGGTCAACCCCCCGCGCTGCAAGCGGAGAACGACCGGCTCCCCGCGTTGGACCTGGCCTGGAGGCGGGCGCACTTCCCAACTGACGACATCGCCCACGAACAAGCCGCCCGTAGGGTGCACACGCACGATCCACCCCGTGGACTTGCGCGAGGGCCAAAACCACACGACACCAGCTAACACGGGAAGCAGGAACAACCAACGGGCGGCCCAACCCCTGGTCATGCTATCCTCATTCCCAACGAATCGGCACCGGCCGCACGCGGCCCCCGTCCAGACGATATCCACGGACAACCCAAGTGCTGCCGACCGGCGCCCAGATCAAATACACCACCGGATACGCGGCTTCAGCAACATCGATAGATGAAGGGTAGGGATATCCACACGGGTGCGAGTGATAAATCGCGAGCAAGTCCCACCCGCGTGCGTCCATATCCCGAAACGCGCGCCACTGGGCCGTGGGGTCCATACGATAGCGCTGCTCAGGGTGCGCCGCGACGTTGGGGATGGGGTACACGTGCACGCTCCACCCATCGCGGCCCGCGACAAGGCCACACGCCTCGCGCGGGGCCTCACGGGCAACGTGCGCGCGCATCGCGGTGACATGCTCTCGCCGCAACCCCACACCGTGCGGGTTCATAAGGTGCCATCCCCCCAAAAGAGCAACGCCAACAGCACAAAAGCCAAACTTGGGCCCAAGGCCATGCGAAACGCGTCCCGGGTCGCATGCCCCTGCAGCAAGCCCATGACCACCTGAGTCCAACCGTAGACCGCGGCGAGCAAGAGCAAGCTCGCCCCTGCCGGCGCAAGGCCGACCTCGCGGAGCAAGCTCAGGGCCCAACCCCAATGGGCTGCGAGCAACGCAAGGGTGAAGCCTTCGGGACCTAAGGACGCGCGCGGGGCTTGCAGGGCCCACAGGCGATGACCGATGAACCACGCGGCAACGGCCAGCAAAAACGGCCGCGCGAGCAAAGGCCAACGGCCCTGATAAAGGCCCAAGGTAAAGAGGAAGAACAAGCCGTAGCCCATGGCTTGCAAGGCCCAATTCGCCCATAATGCGCGCGGGTCTTGCGGATCGACGACAATGAACTCCGCGATGAGGATGACGAGCACGCTCACCAGGCCGAAGAGCAAGACGAAGAGCCACGTCCAGCCCATGGGCCAATCGCGAATCAAGGTCGCAAGGGCGTCGAGGGCGAAGGTGGGCAACAGCGCGTGCCACAGGCCGCGAGAACGAAGGGATGGATACGCGGGATGGTCACGCAAAACCCAATCTGTGCCCGTGAGCCCCAGCGCGGCGAGAATTAAAATCAACAACGACTGAGGCGAAATGTGAATAGTCCCAGATGGAGCCTCGGGACCCTGCCACGTCCACAGCGGCGTCTGCAACGCGGGCCAGCGATTGAGCACAATCACCAACGTGGTTGCCGCACTAAAGAGGCTCAGTTTATCCGGGTCAGGCCAGGGTCGGCGAGGTCGCGCCATCCCACATCCTCTCCAAGGAACTGTCGTGCGGTCATTATACCAGCCGTAAGGCGCAGGTAAATCTCGCGAAGCCCATGCCGCGGGTGGCTGAAGCCGCGTAAATTCGCGGGCCGCTGGCGGCTGAACCCACCCACTATCCTCGCTACCGCGAGTTGGGCCGAACTATTCGCGCGGTTTTATACCTAACTAGCCGCGGGCTTCC
>JAADFA010000111.1 GCA_013153135.1 Chloroflexota bacterium | reverse complement strand
ATCTACGCTTCCTGCTTTCCTGCTCTCAGCTCCCCGCTTTATGCCAACCACCAACCACCAACCTCCAACTTCAAACTACCAACTTCAAACCACCAAACTATCCGCGTTCATCCGCGGTTTCTATACAGTCAACAGTCGGTAGTCGACAGTCGACAGAATAAGCCATCTACTACCCACCAACTACCAACTTCTGTGTTTATCCGTGTGCATCCGTGGTTGCCAACTTCTAACTTCCGTTTACATCCTTGACATGGCGAAGGGGATGCTTCTATAATAAGGGCGGCTTGAGCGGGCGTCGCCAAGTGGTAAGGCAGTGGCTTCCCAAGCCACCATTCGCGGGTTCGAATCCCGTCGCCCGCTCTTTTTGTTTTTCCTTGGGAGCGTGCTTATGACCCAAGCCTTGCCGTTATCTCCCGCGCGTTCGTTGCCACCACGGCCCAAAACCCCTGCCCTCGAAGGGCCTGCTTTGCAAGCCACAACATGGTTGCTCGAAAGCCCGGTGGGGAGTCCTCTGGCCGCGTACATTTTCCATCTCGTAGACATGGCGCGATTTCGCCGCAGCCGTCCTGATGCGGAGCCCTCCTATCTTCCTGAGCTGCCGCGCGCTACCAACCCGGCCACTCGTCCCACGCCTGAAGCGCTGGCGCAACGGGTGAATGCTTGGGCTGAGGCTCTGCAGCGTGCGGGGGGCCTGTCGCACGCGCTGGCCTACACCCAAGGCTATCGCAACGGCCAATGGACGCCTCTGGACGCGGTAGACGCCTTCCTCGCGGCATGGGCTCGTTCTGAACAAGAGCCACCCGCGCTGCGAGCGTTCATCCAGGTCCACGCGGACGATGCTCGAGAGCAAGCGCGGCGTTCAAGTGAACGTTGGGCTCGGGGTGAGCCGCTGAGCGTGTTGGACGGCGTGCTCGTCGCCATCAAGGACGAAACGCCCGTACAAGGGTACGCGACCACGTGGGGCATTCGGGCGCGTGCGCACGCGGTGGCTCCGCGTGATGCCGAGGTTGTCGCGCGGTTGCGCGCCCTGGGTGCAATTATCGTGGGCAAAACCAACATGCACGAAGGGGGTATCGGTGTAACAGGGCATAATATGCACTACGGCACCGCGCGCAATCCGTATGCGCCCAAGTACTATCCTGGTGGTAGCTCCAGTGGCTCTGCCGTCGCGACGGTGGCTGGGCTGGTGCCCTTCGCGCTTGGGGCCGACGCGGGGGGTTCAATCCGGGTTCCGGCCGCCCTCTCGGGTGGGGTAGGGCTCAAGCCCACGTTCGGCCGTGTACCAGCGGCTTACGAGAGCCTCGCTTGGAGTATTGGACACGTGGGGCCCATGGCCGCGCTGCCGGGCGATGTCGCTTTGCTGTGGGCGGCCATCGCGGGCCCGGGTGCCGATGCCGCGTCGCAACATCAGCCTGAGCTAACCATGCCCACGTGGCGCGAACGCCTTGACGGCCTGACCTTGGGCGTGGATGAAGGGTGGGCCCAGCAGGCCACGCCGGAAATCCAGGCTGCGTTCACTGCTTTGGTTGCCCAATTGCAGGCCCAGGGTGCGCGGGTGCGCAACATCATCTTGCCCGATGTGGCCGAGGCCTTCCTCGCGCATTTGGTTATTGCTGGGGTCGAGCTGACATCAAGCTTACGCCGTCTTGCGCGGGCGGATTTGGGATGGGAAGTGCGCAACACCACCGCGTTGGCGCGCTACTTTACTGGTTTGGATTATATCCACGCGCTCCGCTGGCGCCGACGTTGGAGTGCGCACGTCGAAGCCGCGTTGCAAGAGGTCGATGTGTTGCTTCTTCCAGCCACTGTACGGCCGAGCACGCCCATCCCGGAGCAAGAAGTGGTGGATTTGGGGTTGATGACGGATCTTATGTATTATGTCTCAGTATTCAATCTAAGCGGCCATCCTGCGATTACGTTTCCCATAGGCTACACCGAGGACGGCCGACCGCTGGCTGCGCAAGCGGTGGGGCGGTATTGGGACGAGGCCACGCTGCTACGGCTTGCGTGGGTTGCGCAGCAGATGGTGCCGCGGCGGTCACCGCTGCGGGACTATCGGGCCCTGGCGATGGGTGAAATGAACGTGGGCTAAGGGGGTTGCAGCGGGTTGGTTTAGGGGTTGTTGGGGAAGTAGGTGTCCTTTTTGCAGCGCACTTTTTACTTTTGATAAGTACCCTTATCGCAAGTAATGCTACCGGCCCCAAACGCACCTTGTGACTTCCTACTCGCTCCCACCTCCCTCCGCCCCCTGTACCCGGGCACGCGCATCCAAAACAACTAGCCCTGTTCGTGTCACCCGCACTGGATTGAGATCCAATTCTCCCAGCAGAACGTCGGCAAAAAGCGAGCCGACCCGCACCAACAACCGTCGCACCGCGTCGACCTGGGCTTCGTACCCCTGCTTGACCAACCACGCCCGCACGCGGCTCTCGTCCAGTAGCGCATCCACATCCGGCTCGGTCAGCGGCGCTAGTGCAAAGGATGGTTCCCCCAGGGCTTCCACCCCGCTCCCACCAAGGCCAAGCATGACCAGCGGCCCCAGATGCTCGTCCCGCACACCCCCAACGATGATCTCGGGTCCGTCGGCGGCTAGGGGTTGTAATATAACACCTCGATATTTATCACCAAATATTAGCTGCCAGTCACGCACCTGAGCCCAGACCGAGGCCGCATCGTGCAGGCCTATCCGCACCCCATCCGCCGCTCGCTTGTGCACCACCCCGTGCGCCCACACCTTCAACACCACCGGATATCCCAGCGACCCCGCAGCTTGCACCGCTTCGTCCGGTGTGACCGCCCACGCTTCAGGCACCCGCGGGATGCGGTACGCATCCAACAGCGCCGCGACCGCCTGGGGACGTAGCCATCCGTGTTCGTCATGCTCGCTTAAGCGGGCCATAAGTCGCTCCAGCGGAACCGCGGGCGGCTCGCGCACCACCGAGGCCTGCGCATGCCGTCGCCCCTGCTCTGCCTGAGCCCACGCGGCCAATCCTGCCACCGCCTCTTCGGGCGTGTCAAAGACAGGAATCTCCGCGGCCAATAAATGGGCGCGGGCCTCGGGGAGCAAATAACCACCAAGCAAGGCCACGGTAACAGGCTTTCCCCCTTGCTGCACCACCGGGATAAGCGCTTTGGCAACCGCGCCCGCGCTATAGCTCGGCGGTGGTGGCAGAAGCACAACAACACCATCCACCTCAGGCGCTTGGAGAAGCACCCGCAGACTACGCGCATACTGCTCGGGCGATGCCGTGGCCAACATGTCCACCGGATTCGCGACGCTGGCCGCAGGCGGCAGTTCTTCTCTCAGCGCGGTCTGGGTTGCTTCGGATAGGGGCGCCAGCCTTAACGCCGGTGACGCGCCCACGGCATCGGCAGCCAGGACGCCCGGTCCGCCCGCGTTGGTCAAAATCGCTACCCGAGCCGGATACGAAAGCCTCGCTCGCGGCGACGCAAGGGCCAAGGCGCGTCCCCACGTGAGGGCTCGACGCACGTCCTGCGCGAGCAAAACCCCGGCCCGCCGTAGCCCGGCCTTTGTCCTGGCCCAAGGGGTTGCCAGGGCGGCCGTGTGCGACGCGGCCGCCCGTTGACCCGCTGTAGTCTTGCCCGCCTTGAGCACGATCGCGGGTTTATGCAACGTTACTTCTTGCAGGGCCGTGACCAACGCGCGGTCGACGGCATCTTCCAGGTAAACCAACACCACACGCGTGCCTTGATGCCGTAAGCCTTGCCGCAGGACCTCGTCCATGGTCACATCCGCCTGGTTGCCGGTGCTCACGACCAAAGAAAAGCCTTGCTCTGACGCGAGGCCCCAATCCAACAGCGCGGCAGCCAGGGCACCGGATTGGGAGAAAAAGGCCAACCCGCCCGGCCGTGGGAATGGCGGCGGCAAAAAGGTGGTATTCAAGTCCTGATGGAAGTCAATGAGGCCGATACCGTTCGGCCCTAAAATGCGAATGCCGTAAGCCCGCGCGACGTCGAGAAGGCGCGCCTGCCGCGCGCGGCCTTCAGGGCCTTCTTCTGCGAACCCACCGGCCTGTACAATGGCCGCCCGGATGCCCCGCCGACCTGCCTCGTCCAACACCCGAGGCACAACCGCGGCCGGAACCACGATAACCGCTAGATCGACCGGGTCAGGAACTTCGAGCACCGACGGATACACCGGGCGCCCGAACAAGGTTCCGCCTTTGGGGTTGACGAGGTGCACCGCGGCGCCATGCCGCCCTCGCAGCAGGTTGCGCGCGACCGCGTAGCCCAGCGACGTTGGTCGCGCGGATGCACCAATGACCGCGATGCCTCGAGGATGGAAAAACGCGCGCAGCGTATCCGACGAGCGCACGAATCACGCCTCCCCTTGAGGCGCGGAACGGCGCCAATATTGGCTCAACGCGCGCACCTGCTCGGCCGCGCGGTACGACGAGCGCACCAAAGGCCCGCTCTCAACCCATTTGAAGCCCAGCTGATAACCGAACTCCCGCAGCTCTTCAAATTCGTCTGGATGGTAGTAGCGCACAATGGGCAGATGATGGCGGCTCGGCTGCAAATACTGCCCGATGGTCACGATATCCACACCCCACGCCCGCAGGTCTTCTAACGTGGCTTTGACCTCGTCCATGGTCTCACCCAACCCCACCATGATGCCCGATTTGGTGAGCACCGTCGGGTCCATGGCTTTGGCCGCGGTCAAAATGCGTCGGGCCCATTCGTAGCGGTCCTGGGGCTGCACCAGGCGGAACAGGCGCGGCACGGTTTCTACGTTGTGGTTGAGGATGTCGGGCCGGGCATCCATCACAATGCGCAGCGCGTCGAGCCGACCTTTGAAGTCAGGAATGAGGACCTCAATGGAGCACGTGGGGGCGCGTTCGCGGATGCGCTGGATAACCATGGCGAACAACGGCGCGCCGCCGTCCCCTCGGTCATCCCGGTTGACGCTGGTGATCACCGCGTGGTCGAGGCCCATGGTCGCGACTGCGTCCGCGATGCGCTCAGCCTCCTCCCAATCCACGGGTTGGGGTATGCCGCGCTTTACATCGCAGAATCCGCACGTGCGAGTACACACGTCGCCCAGCATGAGGAAGGTCGCGGTGCCATGTCCCCAACACTCACCCAGGTTAGGGCACAGGGCTTCTTCGCATACAGTATGTAGGGCCTTGCCCCGCATCAGCTGCCGAATTTCGCGCACCGTCGGCGCGACAGGGGCCCGCACCTTTAGCCACGGTGGGCGTCGCTTCGGTGTGGTGTCCATGCGCTGGGGGTTGACCCGCGCGCGCGTTGGCTGTCGAGTCATGGAATAACCTCCCAAGGGGGTTCGGTTGAATCTTACCATAATGGTTAGCGGTGCGCGGGACTGGTATAATGCGCGCAGCTGGTTCGGTTGGCAGGCTTGGCGTGCTGTGAAGCATGTCTATGGCTCTATATTATGCGATGTTATACCATGACGTAAAGCCCAAATGAAAGCGAGGCTTAGATTATGGTGGAGCGATATCGTTTAATACGCAACGTTGGCTTCGTACTATACACAAGCTTACTTTGGACTTCGGCGGTTTTAGCCTTGGTCGCGGCCTACCGGCAGCGCCAGGCGTGGGTTATGGGCGATTGGCTCATTCATTATGCAAGTGGTTTCGTCCGGCGAGGGCTGCTGGGGCAAATCTTGATCATGCTCAGCCGCGCGACAGGGTTAAAACCCGGTGTATTTGTAGTCCTGACGATTCTAAGTGTGTATGCTGGGTTTTTGTTCTGGGCTATGCGAGCCCTGCAACAACAACCGCGGATCATGCCGTTCTTGTTGGCTCTAATGGCGCCTTTCCTTTTCTTATATCCGCTATGGCAGTGGCAAGGCGCGTATCGAAAGGAGATTTTGTTATTTGCGTTGTATGCGTGGCTTGTACAAAGCGTAGCGCGAGCCCCAGATACCGTGTTTCCACGCACGGCTTTTGCGTTAACGTTGCTCCCGTTGATCCTGCTTAGCCATGAAGGGCTTATGGCCTGGGCACCGTTTTTGCTTGTACCCCTGTTCGTGCATCGTCCCAAGCCGAAGCAATGGCCCGCTCGCTGGCGCTATAGCCTTTTCGTGTTGGTCGGGATAAACCTCGTGGCCTGGTTGGTAGCGTTGGCCGCGCGCGGCACACCAGAGCAATCCCAAGCGATTCGGCAAGCGCTTAAAGCTATGCATTATGACATCCCGGCCCCCGGGGCCATCGTATGGCTGGCAAAGCCCGCGGCTCCGTTGATAACTAAGCAATGTACCCGTTGGATTCACGAAGGATGGCGGTGGCTTGGTCTCCTAGCGCTGGTGAGTATCGCCTACCTACCCCTCGGGCCTCGCCTCGCGCGATTTTGGCGCGTGCGCGGCATACGGGCGCTATGGCTTCTCAGCGCGGGGATGATGCTAGGCCTTATGTGCGTCGCGCTGGATTGGGGTCGCTTTGTGCATATCTATGGCATGATGCTTTTTTTATCGTTGCTATCTGTTCGAGACGAGCATGATATACCTTGGCAAGTTCAACCGAGCACGCTGAACCATGTTTATATAATCTTCAGTTTTACCTATGGATTGACCTGGCCCTGGCACGTCATTGCCGGCTTTACCCGCTGGCGTTTTCCCTTAGAAACCATTTATCGATTGTGGATGAACCACAGCGATTTAGCCAAGGAACTCTGGCATTGGTTGCCCGTTGTGTGGTCAGTTTTAGCGAAATTACTTCCTTAAACACAAAAGCCCCGCCACTTAGACGGGGCTTTTGTGGACCCGGCGGGACTTGAACCCGCGACCCCCTCAATGCCATTGAGGTGCGCTCCCAACTGCGCTACGGGCCCTTATTTTGTCAGCGGCCTCTATTGTAGGCTTCTTGGGCCACTTTGTCAAGGGTCGTGCCTGGCGAAGGGTGGACGCAAATGTTGTAGAAACGGTCAAGGGGCGAGGGGGAGGCGCAGGCACCGCCGCCGCAGGCTGAAGCCTGCGGCTAGTTTGCATAAAATTACACGCGGGTAGTTCAGCCCAACGCGCGGGCGGTGAGGATAGCGGGCGGGTTTCGCCGCCCGCGGCATGGGCTTCTACGAGATTTGCCTGCACCCCCTGGCGAACGCAGCCTTCGCTGCCACCTCTTCCGCCCGGTTCGCCTTGAAAATGGTCACGGAGAAGCCCCTGCGCCCAAAGCCTTCACCAATTCATTCACGTTCCAGCGCATCATTTTGATGTAGGTCTCGCGTGGTGGCACACCCCCAATGGGATCCATATACACCAATTGGGCACCGGTTTCTTGCGCGATGGACTGTGCGATGTGCGGCGGCATTTGGCTTTCGACAATGATTACCCGCACGCCTTCCGCGCGCATCAGGTCAATAATCGCCGCGACTTCCGCGGGGGATGGCTCTTTCGCGGGCGTCGGCTGAATCACCGCGACGACCTCCAGGCCATACTCGTCCGCGAAGTACTCCCACGCGGGGTGCAAGGTGACCACTTTGCGATCCGGCACGCCCGCGAGGGCTGCACGGATATCTTTGTCTAACGCCTGTAGGTCGGCTTTGTAGGCTGCCGCATTGGCCTCGTAGATGGCCTTGCCCGCAGGGTCGACCTCGCTGAGGGCCTGCGCGACCCGGTCGGTGTAGGTCATCATGACCACAGGATTGAGCCATAGGTGCGGGTTATCGCCTTTGCGTGGTAGCCCTTCGGCCAATTCAATCACTTTGAGGTTCGGGTTCTGTGCAGCCCGAATGACATCCGGCGCCCAAAATTCGAGCCCCGCGCCGTTGAGCACCATTAACTTCGCGCGGCTCACGGCTTCCATTTGCTGAGCTGTGGGCTCGTAGTGATGCGGGCTGATGTTCGGTGGCACCATCAGCGTGACCGTCACGCGCTCACCACCCACCTGCCGCACCAGGTCTGCTAATGGCGCGATGCTCGCGACCACAGGAACGCGCGAAGCCTCGGCTTCGTTTGGCCCCACGCCCGTGCGTTGACATCCAGCCAGTGTGCCCAGCCCGACCATCCCCAGGAAGACCACCCACCCCAACAGCCTAATAAACTGTCGCCGCGTCATGGGGTACCTCCTCGCACGTCAACCTGCCCGTGCATCAGTAATGATGCACGAGAACTTGCAGCCGTGACCTGCCAACCCTCACGTGAACCTTTAGGTCATTTCTTGGCGTCCCAGTAGGGCCCGAGCCAGGGTGGCCTGGTCCGCGTATTCCAAGTCGCCGCCGGTGGGCAGGCCTTGCGCCAGCCGCGTAACCTTGACGCCTAAGGGTTTGAGACGTTGAGCCAGGTATGCCGCGGTCGCGTCGCCTTCCAGGCTGGGGTTGGTGGCCAAAATAACTTCCCGGATCCCCTCGGCGGGGATGCGGTCCTCGAGTTCGCGGATGCGTAAGTCCTCTGGACCGATCCCTTCAATGGGCGAGAGCACACCGTGCAGCACGTGATACACCCCCTGGTACAGACCCGTACGTTCAATCGCGACCACGTCCAAGGGGTCTTCGACCACGCACACAGTGGTGTGATCCCGTTGCGGGTCCTGACAGATGGGGCACAGGGTCTGACCTGGCTCCGCGAAATAAAAGCAACGTTGGCAGTAGGTGACCTTGGGCACCTCGGCCAACGCCTGTTGCAGTTCCTGACGAACCTCATCCGGCGCGCGCAGCAAATAAAACGCCAGCCGGGAGGCCGTCTTAGGCCCAATACCCGGCAGGCGTTCAAAGGCCTGGATGAGCCGTTGTAGCGGTTTGGGCAAGCTTGTGACAGGGGGCATACGCGCCTCTATCGTGTAATTGGGTACCCACCCTGATACCAAGCCTGGATACCACCTTGCAGGTCGTACACCTCTTTGAAGCCCATACGCTTCATCATCTCAAAAGTTTGCCCGCTGCGATTGCCGCTGTTGCAATAGATAAAGTACACTTTATCTTTAGGCAGCTGGCTTAACTTCTCTTGGAAGTCCGGCGCGTAGAAATCTAGGTTTTGTGCGCCAGGGATGTGGCCCGCGCGGTATTCTTCGGGCGTGCGCACATCTAAGATAACAAAGTTGGGGTCGTCTTTGTGCTGCTGGATAAGCTGGTACGCCTCGGGCGGGGTTAGCTTTTTGAAGGTAGTCTTTTCACCGCACCCGACGAGCAGCGCAGCCAGCGCGGTCAGAAGACCCAACAGAAGGAACCATCGACGTTGCGTCCGCATCGCGACCTCCTTCGTTAGAGGATTCGTTGCTAGATATAGGGGCTGAACTTCTTGATGATCTTCGGCTTGGGTTTAAACCCGGTCAGCCGAGCCTTGGCCTGGCCATTGACGAACAAAATCATAGTGGGTACGCCCAAGACGCGGTATCGTGCGGCCATACTGGGGTCCTTATCCACGTCGAATTCGACAATATCCACTTTGCCCTGCCATTCGACCGCGAGCTCTTCGAGCACAGGCTTGAGCAGCTTGCACGGCGCGCACCATTCCGCGGTGAAGTCCACAAGGACAGGACGCGAGGCTTGAAGCACTTGGCTTTCGAATTCTTGGCTGGTCACTTCCCGCAAGGTCATCGCGCACCTCCAAGGGATGAAACTAGCGGGCGCAATTCTAACACATCCCAACCCCGATTAGATGGAGCCGCGAACCTTCGGCGTCTTTCTCTACTTCAATGCGCACGGGGAAGCGTTCCTTGAGCTCGTCAATGTGAGTAATGACCAAAATTTTCGCGAATTGATCCCGCACAGCGTTAATCACCTCAACCAAGCGACGTCGACCGTCCGCATCTTGGCTGCCAAATCCTTCGTCGATGACCAGGAGCTCCAGGGGTGCGCCGGCACGATGCGCTAAGAAGCGGGCCAAAGCCACCCGAATCGCGAAGCTCACGCGGAAGGCCTCGCCGCCAGAGAGGGTCTCGAAGGGGCGCTCACCATCGGGCGTACTGATGAAGATCTCCAATGTCTCGCGCAGGTCCTTACGCCGAGGGCTCTTGTAGGGCTTTTGGGTCGCGAAGCGGACGGAGAGCTCGCCCCCCGTAAGGCGGTCGAGCAAGGCATTGGTTTCGGCTTCAATCTGGGGCAAAGCCTGTTCGACCAACAGCGCGGGCACACCATCCCGGCTGCATGCGCGCTCGACCTCACGATAGCGCTGAATCTGCTCCTGGATCGCGCGGCGCTGTTTTTGCAGCTCAGCCAGTTCGGCGCGTAGCTGCTCGATGTAGTCCAGCTGCTGTTGCAGCGCACCCCGCTCTTGGTTGAGCTGACTCTCGCGGTCGCGCAAGCGCAACCAGCCCTGACGGAGCGCGTCGAGGTCCGGACCTTGGCTCGCGAGCGTCCGACGCTTTTCCTCGAGCGCGCGTACTTCGCGCTGCCATTGTTCAAATTCGCTCTGGGCTTCTCGCGCGCGGCGACGCCAGTCCTCCAAGCGTTGGGCGACCTCCTGCAACCGGGCCTGGGCTTGGAGCAGACGCTGATACGCGGCTTCGGCTTCTGCGAAGGTGTGGATTTGTGCGCGCAGCGTGTCGTGTTGCGTGGGGTCGTAGTCGAGTGCAGCCAACGCGCGATGCACACGCTGCAGCGCCTCGCGCACCTCTGGGGCAAAGGCGCCCGACGTGAGCAAGGCCTCCACATCACGCAGACGCGCGTGTAAGGCCTCCAACGCCTCGCCCTCCGCGCGGGCCTGGTCGATCTGCCCTTGCAGTCGCTCCCGTTGGCTGCGTAAAGCCTGCTCGCGGTGCTCGAGATCTGTTCGCTCTCTCAAAGCCTGCTCAATGGCCTTCAGCTCAGAAGCAATGGCCCTCAGGCGCTCTTTGTTCGCGCGGTAAGTCTCGGCCAGAGCTTTGCCTTCGGTCTCGATTTGATCCAAAATGTGGCTGCGATGGTCCTCGCTGAGGGGTTGGCCACATAGTGGGCAGGTCGCGCGCGCGGCGCGCAGCTGGTCCCGACGCTGCGCGAGTTCGTCCATGCGCTCACGCAGCTGCCTGTTCCGCGCGAGCAAATCCGCTTGCTCCTGCAGCAAAGCCTCGCGGCGGGCATCCAGGTCGGCCAACGACGCGAGGCGCTCGCGGACCTCGGCCAGGCTTTTGTCCAGGCGCTGGATCTGTTGTGACCAGGTCGCGAGGCGTTCCTGCAGTGCTTGCCAGCGCTGGATCTGCTGTTGGAGGTGGCGCTGTTCCTCTTCCAGCCGTGCGCGGGCTTGTTGGTACTGAGCCTCAAGGCGCTGAGCCTCTTCCCAAAGCGCGCGGTATTGGCTGGCTCTGGCGTCCCATTCCCGCAGTTGCGTCTGCAGGCTCTGGTAACGTTGGTACTGGGCTTCGATAGTCTCCCGTTGTGCCAGCAAAGCCTGAAGCTGGGCGTGGGTTTGTTCCATCTGCTGCACCTGGGCTTGCGCCTCGCGCCAACGTTGTTGTGCTTGTTGCGCGCGGGCTTGGGCTTCCTGCCAGCGTGCGGTGACCTCATCCAGCAGGGCTTGTTGCTGTTCGGCCGCGCGCAGCAGGGCTTCCTGCTGGGCCAACTGCTCCGCGACTTCGCGCAGGGCCTGTTCCACATCCGCGAGGCGGTTACGGTACCGGGGCTCCTCCGCTAGTACGGTCTGCGCGGCCTGGATGGACTGCTCCAGGTGGGCCAAGGTACCCTCAGCTTCACGGCGGCGCTCTTTGGCGCGCGTCGCGCAACGCTGCCACGCGTCCAAGTCCAAAATGCGTGCCAAGATCTCCTTGCGTGCGCTGGGCGTGGCGCGCGCAAAATTATCAGCCTGCCCTTGCAAGAAGAAAGACGCGTGAACAAACGTCCGGTAATCCATATGCAACAGGTCCTCGAGTCGGGCCTGCGTATCGCGCAGGCGGCGCTCCGTGAGCGGACGCCACCGTTCTCGGCTTGGGTCCCATTGATGCAGCTCGAGCTCTTGGCTTCGGCCGCGCACACGCGCGCGCTGCACCCGATACCGCACACCCTGGTGCTGAAAAATCAGCTCCACGCGCGCGACGTCCGCGCGGTTGTGAATGACGCCCTCGTCCCGGCGCCGCGCGACGCCGAACAGGGCCCACGTCATCGCATCCAGCAGGCTGGATTTCCCCGCGCCGTTAGGGCCACTGATGCACGCGAGGTCAAAGCACCGAAAGTCCAGCCGGGCGGGCTTCAAGTACGAAAGGAAGCCCTCCAACCGCAGCTCTTCCGGGATCACCGGGCGCCTCCGTAAAAACGTCTAACCAGGAACCAAACGACCCGTCAGGAGGAGGAAGACCAAGCTCAGCAAACAAACCGTGAAGAAGAGAAGCATATTGACAACGAAAAAAGCTTGGGGCGAGATGTTCACCCGCGATGAGCGTTTTTGGTCAGGCTGCGTGCGGGGCAGCGATTCCTCTTCGATAACTTCGTCCATCTCATCCGTGTTGTTTTCGTCACCTAACAAGGAGCGTAGATCGTCGAAAGCCACAACCCACCTCCTGTGGCTGGGTTCGTTTACAATTGTAACAGCCCTATATGGGCCACGCGGGATGAAACCGCGGGTTTGTAAGGAAGGAGATATCCATGTCGTCCAACGTGCCTGTAGCGAGCCACGCACAGCGACCGCGTGGCTGGCGGGTGTGGTGGGTGGCCGCGCGGCCCAAAACCCTGTTCGCGGCCGCGGGGCCGGTGGTCGCGGGCTTAGGGCTGGCCGCAGCCCAGGGGGTGTTTCGGCCTTTGGTCGCGCTCGCGACCCTGGTGGCCGCGCTCTTGTTGCAGATCGGCGTCAACCTGGCCAACGACGCGCAAGATTATCAGCGTGGCGCGGA
>JAADFA010000091.1 GCA_013153135.1 Chloroflexota bacterium | reverse complement strand
TACGTGTCGGTGCCGAAGACCGGGGTCGGGCCATCGGTGTCTTCAACGTCGTAGTTGGCGTAGCGGACCTTGTAGATGTTGTCCGGATCCAAGCCGTACTTGCCGCCAAACGCGCCAAAAGCCCAGAGGGTACCGTGGATCTTCCCGGCCTCGGTGTTCATCAAGGCTTTCTGGAGGCTCTCGGCGTAACCGGGGTGGCACTTACCGCAGGTCTTATCCGCGATCCACAGATTACCGGGATCGGGATAGAAAGGTTGGCCATTGCCACCATGGGCAGCCGCTTTGGCCTCTTCATCATTAATATCTTCGGCCGTCACTGTGGGGTCGCCTCCGTGGCACGTGGTGCACTCACCCATTGCTTTGATCTGCTTCATCATATCGCTATCGGGCGAGCGGATGTCTTCAATACCTTCATGACACGAGAGGCACCCCTCCCCTTGCTGGCCTGCCACTGCAGACACCTCCCCAGCTGGCGGGGCGGCCACGCCTCCGCCCACCAACCAGGCAGCGCCCAGGGCAACGGCCAGGGCCACAGCGAGGGCCCCAATCCACCAGCGTTTATGCATCCCTGGCACCTCCTCTAATGGGATACGAAAACCACCAGCAGGTGGCCGTCCTGTTTCTCATTTTAGGTTAATCTCCCCGCCCTGCCATCGCCCTGAGGGAGGATTTTCTCATGGTGCACTCATGCTTTGGTGTGAGTATGGCTCACCCAATCAAAACAAAACGCTATTCGCCTAAACCATGTCGCCATGCCCACACCGCAGCTTGGGTCCGGTCAGAAACGCCTAATTTGGAGAAGATATGCTTGATGTGTGTCTTCACCGTGTTCAACGAGATGCCCAAACGCTCCGCGATCTCTTGGTTAGAATAACCTTGAGCGATTAAACGCAATACCCGCACTTCTTGGTCGGTCAAATCATCGGGTACTGGGCCCGAGCGCGGGAATTCTAAAGGCTCTGGGGACTCGGGCGGGGGTAAAGGGCCGCCCTCGCTCAAAGGGTCGCGACCAGCGCGCAAGTTATGCAACACCCGCTGCAATACCTGCAGGTCGACCATCGCCTCGCCTGACACTACCGCGCGTATGGCCAAGGGGATGTTTTGCGGATCGGTGTCTTTGGTCAAGAACCCAGCCGCGCCCAGGGTTACAGCCTGAGCCAAGTAGGTGGGGTTATCGTACGTGGTTAAGATCAACACCGCGGTGTTGGGTAATTGGGCTTTGATTTGCGCCAAGGCCTGTAAGCCATCGCCGTCAGGCATGCGAATATCGAGAAGCACGACGTCCGGTTTGTGCTCTAACGCGAGGCGTACGGCCTCGTTTCCCGTCGAAGCCAGTGCGACCACGTCGAAGCCGGCCTGCTCTAAGAGCATACGTAACCCCTCCCGAACAACACCGTGATCATCGGCAATGAGAACGCGAATGGGTTCACTGGTCATGATGTCCCTCCTCCTCTTCAGGTAGCGGTAGCCAGAATGTGACCGTGGTCCCCGCGCCGGGCTGGCTTTGGATATGCCATTCGCCGCCCAAGAGTCGCGCGCGTTCACGCATGCTATGCAACCCGACCGCGGCGCGCTCACCCGCTTCTCGCGCGACCTGCTCAGGGTCGAAGCCGCGCCCATCATCTTGCACCAAGCCGTACAATCGGCCATCGCGTACGGTTAGAGATACGCGCACTCGCCGCGCGTTCGCGTGCTTACGCACATTATTAAGGGCCTCTTGCACAATGCGGAACGCTGTGATCTCTACGCTAGGCGGAAGTCGCCGTGGCACCTGAATGTCCAAATCCACCTGCCACCCTTGCTCCGAAGCCATGGCCTCGATCACCTCTTGCACGGCCAGGGCCAACCCGAGGTCGTCCAACACGGTAGGCCGCAGGCCTTGGATAAGACGCCGTCCTTCACGAATCGCTTGCTGCAAATCTTGCAATGCCTGGCGCAACAAATCTTCAGCCTGATCGGGAGACTGCTTGCGCAGCATAAGGTAGTTGTTGAGACTCAGATGAGCACCAACCAAGGTCTGAATGAGGCCATCATGCAAATCATAGGCCACCAACTTGCGCTCCTCCTCCTGAGCGCTGATAAGGCGATTGAGCAAATCGGAGAGCTGCTGCTGATGGCGGCGCAAACGGGCGTATAAACGCAAATTCTGCAACACAGTTTCAACCTGATGGAGTAACACGCGCAACCAAGGTTCTGCACGAGCAGCATCAACCGGATCGGGCTTAGGTAATACCATCGCGAACCGAGGGCGCCCAGCCCGCACATCCAGATATGTCACCCAAAGCTCACCTTCAGGAGATGTAACAGGGTACCAGGTACCTAGCTGGGGCTCGTTCACGGACGGGAGTACCACCTCCTTGGGCGCTGGGCCACACGAACATGGAACGGCACGCCAAGGCCGCGAGGCCTCGTCGTGGGTTTCCGCCGCATCGTCAGTGGCCTCAGGTGCAGCATAGATACCCACCCAGCGCACCTGGAGCAACGCACCTGTAAGGCGCGCAACATGATAAAGCACGCGACACGGATCCCGTTGACGAGCGAGAAGTACCATGCCCCGATTCAGGATGCGCAAATAGCGCATATCCCGTTGCACCGCGGCGGCCATGCGGTTGAAGGCCGCGGTCAACTGGCCGATTTCGTCCCGAGACCGGACGGGCAAGTGAGCCACCGCCCGCGCACCCCGGCCAAAGCGCTCCAAGGCTTGGCTGAGGGCCCGTACTGGTGCGGTGATACTGCGCGCGACCCACCAAGACATCACCCCCGCAAGCAGCATGGCCAAGAGCAGCACCCCTCCGGCCCATAAATGAAAGCTCCGAATAGCCGCGAACAGCTGCGCCTTAGGCTCCTGTCGAATCAAGACCCAAAACTCATCCGGTTGCTCCTCCGGCGCGGGATAAATGGGCACATAAACCCATACTTGGTCCTTGTAGAACACCACACCCCGCTGCCCAGAGAGCACTTGATCAGCGATCTCAGGCGCATCCCGCCGCAATCCCTCACCTGTATTGAGGTCACGCGGACCGCCCCAGCGCTTTGTCGGGTCAGGATGGGCGAGGTAATACCCTTCCCGGTCCACCAAAATAAGGGTAACGGGTGAACGACGTCGAGCATTCACCTGGTAGAGAATGTCCAACAGCGGCTGTGCGTGGAGGTTGACAACCAGGACACCCAAACGTTGATGGTTCCAATATAAGGGCGTTGCGTACCGCAACACGGGATGATAGGGTCGTTCAATAGTGTGAAACTCTTGGTTCAAGTCCAAGGGCGAAACATACATCTGGCCCGGTGCCAGGTTCACTGCTTCTCGGAAATAATAACGATGGGCTTTGTTTTGCAGCTGCGCATCAGGCACAATATAAGGCGCCTGACCCAGGGGTTGGTTGACCCGTACCACCTCCTGGCCGTTCACATTCAACATACGGATTTGATAATACGCGGGATGAAGCCGCGCGAAGATGAGGAAATCTTGCGCTACATGTTCGCGTTCTCGTTGTAAAGCCTCCTCATCGCCCTGCTCGAGGGCAGCAAGCAGACCTTGCAGGCTGCGGAGCTGGGTTAGATAAAGAACCTCACGGCGGACTTGGTTCAAGAAAGTGTTGAGCGCAAAAGCTTGCTCTTCCGCGTCTTCGATGGCGCGTGCCAAGAGCTGCTCCCGCAGCATTCGCGCGGTGAGCCAACCACCGAATAAGGTTGTAATGACCAAAGGCAACAGCATGACCCCAAGGGTCAACCATGCGACTTTCGCCTGTAAAGTCCGGAACAATGCCAATGAGTGTCGGCCCATGCCACCCTCCAGGGTGAGGGGATTATACCCTGCCTGGGGGAGTAGAACGCCCCTTTGGACGCGCGAGCGTTGCCGTTCTCGCGGTATCATTGAGACATCCGCTGGAATAGGGGGAATTTTAAGGTACAGGGCCTATGATGGATATCCCGGATTTTCGCGCTGCTTTACGACTGATACTAGTGACCTGGCTCCTCGGAGCCATTGCGTGGGGATGTCGACCGACGTCCCGCAGTGAGAGCGTGCCGCATCGCCCGCGAAGGACCACGCCAACCTTGAAGCACCTCGTGCGAACTGCAACGCCATCCCCCAAGCCGACCGTAGGCGCACCGCGCGGGACTCCAAGCCCCTCGGATTCAACCTCACGAGCGTGGTGGCAGCCCATCCCAGGCCTGCGATGGCAATGGCAGCTTACCGGGCCCTTGCAGATTGACCTGCCTGTAGAGGTCTACGACCTGGATGCAGAAGAAGTTTCCAGTGAAGTAATTGCTCAGTTACACGCGCGCGGGGTACGCGTAATTTGCTATATCAGCGTAGGCTCATACGAAGCCTGGCGCGCGGATGCGGATAAGTTCCCATCCGAAGTGCTAGGCAAACCCTACGCGGGCTGGCCCGATGAACGTTGGTTGGACATTCGCCGCTTGGATATCTTGGCGCCCATTTTGCGCGCGCGGCTTGACCGGTGTGCGGCCAAGGGGTTTGATGCGGTCGAACCGGATAACATCGCGCTGTATACCGAGGATACGGGCTTTCCCATCACGCGCGAAGAAAACCTTCGGTATGCGCGCTGGCTTGCAAACGAAGCCCACGCGCGTGGGTTAGCCATTGGCTTGAAAAATGGTCCGTCCTTGGTGCCTGAGCTGGTCGATATTTACGACTTCGCCATCACTGAAGAAGCCTTCTTTTACGACTTTGCAGAGGCTTTTACGCCTTTCATCGTGCGCGGTAAAGCTGTGTTCAACGCGGAGTACACGGACACAGAAGTTGACTGGCCTCGCGCATGCCAACGCTCGCGCGAACTCGGCTTCAGTACCATCCTCAAGCGCCGCGAGCTAGATGCATGGGTCGAATTTTGCCCTTGAAGGGTTTGTAATTTAGCAAATGCCCCGAGTGTCTTTTCATTTTCGTCGGCGTATGAGCCGTAGCCGAGGGGGAAAGGTTCGACGGATATTGGCCCGTGCAGGAGAAGTGCTCGGGGCCAAAGCTGTACTTCCTGAACGAAAGGCCCCGCTTTGGGTTGCATCTGGGCCTCGGGCCTTCGAGGTGCACGCAAATGTTGTAGAAACGGCAAGCGCCCTGCGGCCATGGTCGCGCTCGCGTGCCGCCCCGCCGCGGGCTGGAAGCCCGCGTGTCATGGCCGCACCCGCGTGCCACCCCGCCGCGGGCTGGAAGCCCGCGGCTAGTATAAAATTGCGCGCGAATCATCCGGCCAATGCGCGGAACGCATAGGATGGCGAGGATAGCGAGCGGGCTTCGCCGCCCGCGGGCCATGGCCGCGCCCATCCGCCCGCGGCATGGGCTTCTTTGCAGGATTTGCCTGCACCCGTACAATACGGGCAATCCGTCGCGGTTCCCTGTTGCTAGTCCTTACTGATGCCGCGACGCCTCGGCCCTCGCACAGATCCCCTACAACTGAGGCATGGTTATGAGCACCTCAACCCGTCATCTCGACGCGTTTGCCCAACGCCTGCGCAAGCAGGGGTTCCAGGGTGAGTTCGCGCACGACGCCGCAACTCGTTATCTCTACAGTACCGACGCGTCCATGTACCAAATTCAGCCCCTGGGTGTGGCCATACCTCGCACGGTGGAAGATGTGCAAATCGTGGTCAGCTTGGCCGCGGAAGAAGGGGTGCCTGTGCTGCCCCGGGGCGGGGGCACCAGCCTGGCCGGGCAGGCCGTAGGCGAGGCCCTGGTGCTGGACTTCAGTGTGCATTTCCGAACAATTCATCAGCTGGACGTGGACCAACGCCAGGTGACAGTGGACGTGGGCCTGCCCTTGGCAGACCTCAACCGCGTGCTCGCGCGGCACGGGTTGCAATTCGGCCCGGATCCGGCTTCGGCCGCACAAGCGACCGTCGGCGGCGTGGTCGGGAACAACGCGACGGGTGCCCACTCCATCGCTTATGGCATGACCGTGGACCACGTGCTGCGCGCGGCCACTATCATGGCCGATGGCAGCCAGGCAACCTGGGAACCCATCCCCCTGACCAACGGCCACCTGCCACGCTTGGGTAACGCCCGCTTGGACGCGGTCGCCCGCTTCGCGCTTAAAGTGCGCACTGAATACGCGGATCTTATCCGTGAACGGTGGCCGCGCACATGGCGCCGCGCGTCGGGATATAGCCTCGCGCATTTGCTCCCCTGGGCCCCCGCGCGGCCAGCGGCATGGCCCGCGGACCAGCCCTATCCCCCCGTTGACCCCAATACGTTACCTCTTCAAGTGCTGCTCGCAGGGTCGGAAGGTACGCTGGCCGTGGTGCATCAGGTTACCCTGAACGTGGTGCCCATCCCCCAACACAAGGGGCTGGCGCTGCTCGCGTATCCGGATATCCCCAGCGCGTGCGCGGATGTACCGCGGCTGCTAGAGCTAGGACCCGTCGCGGTGGAGCTGTTGCCTGGGGAGATTTTCCGCCGAGCCCTCGCCATTCCCCTGTACGCGCGCATGGTGAAGGACGCGCTCGGGCCCATGCTCGAAGGCGGCATCCCCGCTGCGGTGCTGCTGGTGGAATTCGCGGGGGATGACCCCGCGCACATCGCGCGGCAGGTTAAACAGGTGGGCGGTTACCCGGCCCTGCACCCCGAACACCAGGAGCAAATCTGGGCCGTGCGCAAAGTGGGCCTGGGCCTGCTTATGTCTCGGCCGGGCGACCTCAAACCCATCGCGTTCCTGGAAGATATGGCCGTACCCGTGGAGCACCTGGCCGCATTCGTCACCGAGCTGCAGGCTGTGTTCGACGCGCATCAGGTCGAAGCGGTGTACTACGCGCATGCGTCGGCCGGGTGTTTGCACATCCGCCCCTGGCTCAATCTCAAGGCACCCGACGCGCGAGAAACCGTGCGCAGCATCGCGCGCGAGGCCATGGCCCTGGTCCGCAAGTACCGCGGGGTGCCCAGTGGCGAACACGGCGATGGGCTGGCCCGGTCCCAATGGCTACGGGATGCGTTCGGACCGGAGATTTACGCGCTCTTTGAGGAGCTCAAAGACGCAGCCGACCCACAAGGCTTGCTCAACCCGGGGAAAATTGTACGCCCCCTGCCCATGGACCAGCATTGGCGCTTTGGGCCTACATACCGCACGCCCCACGATTGGACGAACGCGTTGTTTCCCCAGGGGCTCGCGCCCACAGTGGAACGTTGCACGGGCGTGGGCGTGTGCCGCAAGTCCACGGGGGCGATGTGCCCCTCGTACCAGGTGGGGCGACGGGAAGGCCTCAGTACGCGCGGCCGCGCGAATTTGTTGCGCGCGCTCCTGGCCGGGCACATCCCCCTTCCCGAGGCCGAAGAGGCCGTTTTCGCAGCGCTGGACCTCTGCCTGGCCTGCCAGGGGTGTCGCGCCGAGTGCCCCTCGGGCGTGGATATGGCCAAGCTCAAATGGGCCTTTTTGCACCATTACTATCAAAATCGACGCCGACCGTGGCGCGATTACCTCTTCGGCTATCTGGGCCTGCTGATCCCGTACGTGCGCTGGCTCAGCCCGGTGCTCAACCGCGTGATGGCCTGGCCGGCCTTCCGCCGGGTGCTGGCTCGGGCCTTGGGCCTCGCACCCGAGCGAGGATGGCCGCGCATCGCGCGGCGCGGGCTGACGGTGCGCGCGGTCGAGCAGCCCACAGTGCTCTTCTTGCGGGATGGCTTTACGGATACCTTCGAGCCATTGACCGAAGCCGCGGCGGTGACGTTGCTCGAAGCCTGGGGTGAGCGGGTGCGCGTCATCCCGCGCGTGGAGAACGGCCGCGCGCTCCTGGCCAAAGGCTTTCTTGATGCGGCCCAACGGGAAGCGCAACGCCTGCTCGCGGCGATTCAGCGCGCGGACCCCACGGGCCAGCTCCCCATCGTAGGCGTCGAACCGGCCGCGGTCTACCACGTACGGGACCATTTACCCGAGCTGGTGCCCACCGAGGCCGCGCGCTCGATCGCGCGACGTACGTGGTTGGTCGAAGAATGGCTCATCCGCCATTGGCGCGTGCGCGAGCAGCCCTGGCGCACGGCTGAACCGCAAACGGTATACTTGCACGGCCATTGTTACCAGCGCGCGCGGCCCCCTGCCGAGGACGGCCTGCCCGTGGGCGTGGCCGCGACCCGAGCCTGGCTCGAGCAGCTGGGGTACCACGTCGAGGAAATCTCGCGAGGGTGCTGTGGCATGGCCGGCGCGTTCGGCTACGAAGCCGAACATTACACGCTCTCGCTCCAAGTGGGTGAGCACAACCTCTTCCCTCAGGTGCGCGCCCTTCCCCAGAGTGCGACACTAATCGCCCCAGGCTTCTCATGTCGGCACCAAATCCACGACGCGCTCCAACGAGGCGCGCTTCACCCCATCGCTTGGGTTGCGCAACAGATGGGCTTGCTGTGAACCAGGCAGGATAGAGCGGGGTGGTCGCTGGGACCGACCACCCCGCCAAGGGCTTAAACCAAACGCTTGCGAATGCTCGCGCTCACAAAATCAAGAACGGACACTGTGATGGCAATAAGCCATACAGCTAAACCCGCGTGTTCGTATTGCACCTGCCGGATCCACTGGATGAGCAGGAAGCCAATACCACCGCCACCAACCAAGCCAATGATGGTGGACATGCGCACGTTGATATCCCACCGGTACAGGCTAAACGCGGTGAACTGAGGCAGTACCTGCGGCACCACCGCAAACATGATGGTTTGCAGGCGCGTGGCACCTGTGGATTGGACGGCCTCGATAGGCCCGGGATGAATGCTCTCAATGGCCTCAGAATAAAGCTTGCCCAAGGCCGCAACAGTGTGAATGGTCAACGCGATGAAGCCCGCGAAGGGGCCTAAGCCGACCCAAACGACGCCAACCAAGCCCCAAATAAGCGGTTCAATGGAGCGGATGACGTTCAGGACAAGGCGCGTGCTGGCATAAATGAGCTTGCCGATAGGCACGGGGCGATGACGGCCCCAACGATAGGCCAACACCCCAAAGGCCAAAGCGCCCAACGCCGCCCCCACGCGCGCAATACCTGGCGCAGCGCGCTGCACGTCCTCTGGGTCCCACGCGATAGCCAAAATACCGTGTGCATAGCCGAGGCCCAAAACCCAACCAATGGCTGCGCCCATGGCCGCGAAGCCAGCATAACGCACGCCATCCACCAACCACGCGGGCCAACGTTCGCTCCAGCGGTCAAGCTGCCGGCTCAGCCAGCGAAAACCGAGCACAGCCGAGCCCAGAACGAACACCAAGTGGATGAGGGCCACGGTCACGGGAGCGCGCTCCAACCCGCCCACGGCTTGGCTCAGGGCTTGCGCAATGCGGTAGCCCAGCCACGCACCGCCCGCGAAGCCAAAAACGCCACCGACCAACCCCTGCGCGGTCGTGCGCAAGCTGGTCATAAGGTTGCGGGCAGCCAAGAAGGATAAGGGGAAGGCCAACAGCATTCCCGCAAAGGTAGCCATAAAGCCAATCATGATGCTTTCGAGCATCGCTTGTAAGGCCAACTTCATTTCACGACTGAGCTTGCCCGTAAATTGGAGCGCGCCCGGTTGCACAACGTGCAGCTTATGAATCTGTGGCCCTTGTGCGAACTCGGGGATCACCACATCGGGAATGTACAGTTCGGTCGTAAACGTGCCGTCTGGTCCGACTTCGATCTCCGTAGGCCCGACCCCGCGAGGGGTGAATTCATTGCCAATGGGATTTTCCCACTTGATTTTGACCTTCTTGCCCGGCACAAAGCCGCCGCCACGAATGTGCAACAACGTGCCATAGGTTAGCTTGCCCTTGGTATCCCGCACGCTGAGCTCGCCACACGTGGGGGTAACCACCACCCAGGGCTCGCCTTCCTTGGGTTCGTTAGGCGGTGGACCACTCTCTCCGGGCGGGCAAGGGGCCTGCACTTTGGCCGTCGCGCGGAGTTCGGTTTCTCGGTAGTCAAAAGCCGCGCGCCAAGGCCATACAATATCGGCCAAAATACGCCCGGCTTCTCGATATTCACGGATGGCCTTGGGCAAGTCAATGCCCACAATGCGGGTCCCTAAAATCAACGTGCCAACCAAAACCAACGCGATGAAACCATCCCAAGACCCCGCGCGCACGCCCGTCCGGGCCAAACGGGTCGCGTCCAAGCCATTCCATAGCCACATCCCAGCCAGCACGCCAGCCATTGCGACCAAGACGGAGCCATAGAGCTGACGCTCCGCCTCAGGCGGCAGAGTCATGAGCAGCATTCGCGGCCCAGCTAGCGTGAGCACCGCAATCGCTACGGCAAGGAAACCTAGCCGTCCCGCTCGACGCGCGAGCTCGTCATGCTCCCAACGGCGAGCCCAGGCGCGATAAAGCACCCACAAGATCAGCAACGTACCTGCACTGAGCACTGTGAGCTGGCGCAATACCTGCGCGCTAATGCCATAGACCTGCTCCGGAAAACGTGCGCGTTGGGCCGCGGTAAACACTGCAAGGCCGTACATGGTGGCCATCGCGAGGGCAATGCCCAACCCGCGCGTCCACGCTCCCGCGAGCACGTGCCCCAAACCCGGAACAAGCCAAGAAAGATACGCGAGCTTCTGTCGCGCGTGCGATCGCCCATCTGCCATGCAAACACCTCACGGAGGGGGATCAAGCGCCTAAACGTCGCGCTTCTTCACCATAAATTTGCTTGAATTCTTCATCCGTCATATGGCGAATGTCCTCGCCCGTGCCCTCGTAAACTAACCGGCCCTCGCGTAAGCCGATCACTTTGGTCGCGTAACGTTGGACTAGGTCGAGGTAATGCAAACTGCACAGGATAGTAATCCCGCGTTCTTGGTTTAGTTGCTCCAAATAGCCCATGATAGAGTGAGCGAGGACGGGGTCCAAGCTGGCTACGGGTTCATCCGCGAGCAAGAGCTTAGGGTCTTGCATCAACGCGCGCGCAATGCCCACACGCTGCTTTTGCCCACCGCTAAGGTCCGAAGCGCGGTTATAGGCCTTATCCCGTAAGCCGACTTTCTCCAGCGCGGCCAAAGCTTGTTGCTGCACCGAGGTGGGGAAGTAATAGAATAAGCTCCACCAGGGATTTAAGTAGCCCAAACGGCCCATCATCACGTTGGTGAGGACGGGCAAACGTTCAACAAGATTGAACTCTTGAAAGACAAAACCTATCTCCCGCCGCACGCGGCGCAACTCCGTTTCGTTGAGCGCGGTAATGTCGATATCGTTCCAGAAGATGCGGCCTTCGGTGGGTTCGATCAAACGGTTGATCAAGCGCAACAGGGTTGACTTGCCTGAGCCGCTCAGGCCGATAATAACCAAGAACTCGCCATCCTCAACCGTAAAGCTTACGTTGCGTAAAGCAACGGTACCGTTTTCGTAAACCTTGGTCAAGTTTTCTACCCGTAGCATAGGGCACACCACCCCAAATCCACGAGATCCCGGCCCCTCATCGTGCGGCCAGGTCCAAAAAGAAACGGGGGAAGGGCGCTTGAGGCCCTTCCCCCTAGGTCGGCTTATTTGCCCAAGTCCTCAATGCTGATGCCTGCGGCTTCAAGTTGTTGGCGGAATCCGTCGTAGAAGGAGTCATCCGCGGGCTCGAGACCTTGCCAAGAGAACAAGCCCTTGAGCATTTCCTTGCCTTCCTCGGTCTCATTGAGGCTGAGCAGTGCGTCCACGATCTGCTGCTTCAGGTCCTCGGGGAAGTCGGGACGGAAGGAAATGTTGTCGTTGGGGATAGGCGCGGAAGTCGCGATGACCACGACCTTTTCTTTGACATCAGGGTATTGGTCTTCGACCAACACGCGCGCGTCCTGGAACGTCGCGCCCGCGTCGCAATCGCCATTGTAGACGCCGATGACCGTGGTGTCGTGGCCGCCGGTGTCCACAATTTCCTTGAGGTCCTTCTCAGGGTCAATGCCCGCGGCCAACATGGTCAGTTTCGGGATAACCCAACCAGAGGTAGACTCAGGGTCCGGGCGGCAGAAGGTTTTGCCACGGAGGTCTTCGACCTTTTCAATGCCCGTATCCGCGCCAGCGATGATTTGGCCTTTGTAAGACGTGGCACCATAACGCACCGAGACCAGGGCCACATCCGCGCAGCCACGCTCATGGGCCCGCACGTAACCGAAGGTGTTCAACGCGGCCATATGGGCTTCGCCCGAACAAAGGGCCTCTTGCTGAGCGGTGTAGTCCGTGGGCACGACAGGCTTAATCACAATGCCTGTCTTCTCTTCCACATATTGTGCAATGGGCTCCGCGCCGGCCAAGACCTTTTGCGTATCCTGGGACGGCGTTAGGACCCAAATGACAGGATTCTCCGCGGTGCCCAAAGCGGGCTCTTCGGCTGCGGCTTCGGTGGGCGCCTCAGTCGGGGCCTCCGTCGGCTCCTCTTTCGGCGCTTCGGTAGCCTTCTCTGTCACCTCCGCCTTCGGCTGTTCCGCAGGGGCTTGCGTGGCTTGCTCACCGCCACCGCACCCAGCCAAGGCCAGGGCCAAAACCCCAACCACGGCCAACAGCAACAACCAACGTTTCATCGTTCTCCTCCTTCCGAGGCACAAGATCGAGCGGACGGCTCACCCGTCCTCCCGCAGGCGATCTTACCGGAAATCCCGAGGCCTGGCAAGGTGTCTTTCAGATCGCGGGGCAGAAGGTAAGGATATAAAGTTATAGCAGAATACTTTTGCCAAACACTTATACTTTAGAAAAAACCCAGACTGCGCGTAGAATCTCATACAGGCTACGCAAATAGCGACTGGTCCCGCGCACAAGGCCGTACTTTTGCGTCTTGCGCGGATGCTGCACCCCTGGCCACAGCACCGAAGCGACGGGCCAGCCATCACGACGCGCGTAGAGGGAAAGTGCGAGCTCCACACCGTATCCTGACC
>JAADFA010000015.1 GCA_013153135.1 Chloroflexota bacterium | reverse complement strand
TAACTTCTAACATCCATCTACTCATCTCGCCCAAAATCTACGCTTCCTGCTTTCCTGCTCTCAGCTCCCCGCTTTATGCCAACCACCAACCTCCAACTTCAAACTACCAACTTCAAACTACCAACTTCAAACCACCAAACCATCCGCGTCCATCCGCGGTTCCCAACTTCCAACCGCCAACCTCTAACTTTTCGCTCCCCGCTCCCTGCTTCCTGCTTTCTTTTAGATACGCGCTCGCAACAAGCGCAAGCCGTTGAGGACCACGGCCACGGTGCTGCCCTCGTGGCCTACCGTCGCGATGGGCAATGGCAGGTCGATCAGGAAGGTCGCGCTGACCAGCAGGATGATGGTTGCGATGGCAAAAGCCAGGTTTTGTTGGATGGTGCGACGGGTCTTTTGCGCGAGGCGGATGGCGTAGGGGATGTGGCGCAAGTCGTCGCCCATGAGGACCACATCCGCGGTTTCCAGCGCGACATCCGTTCCGCCTGCGCCCATCGCGATGCCCACCGTGGCTTTGGCCAGCGCGGGCGCGTCGTTGACGCCATCACCCACCATCGCGACATTTTCGTACTCCGCGCGTAGGCGCTCGATCGCACTGACCTTGTCCTCGGGCAAGAGATTGGCGATGTACGCATCCAGGCCGGCCAGCCGCGCGATGGACGCGGCCACGCGCTCGTTATCGCCCGTGAGCATGATGACCTTGATGCCCATGGCCTGCAGGGTCTGAATGACCTCCCGCGCATGAGGCCGCAAGGTATCCGCGACCGCGATGAGGGCAACCCAGCGCCCTTGATCCGCGTCGTAGGCCAAGACAACGGTGTATCCTTGGTCTTCCCAGGCGCGTATTTGGGCCTGTAGCTCCTCGGGCAGTTCGATACCTCGCTCGCGGAACAGGCGCATATTTCCGACCCATAAGGTGCGTCCTTCCACTTTGCCTTCCACACCTCGGCCGGGGAGGGCGCGCACGTCCCGCGCTTCGGGCCAGGTCAGGCCCTGGGCCTCAGCTGCTTGTACAATGGCTTTGGCCACCGCGTGTTCAGAATGGGCCTCAAGCGCGGCCAAAAGGCGTAGGACCGAAGCCTTATCCTCGCCGTTCAGAGCGAGCAGCTCACGCACTTGGGGTTTGCCCTGGGTCAGGGTGCCGGTTTTGTCAAACGCGATGGCTCGTAAGGTAGCCATATCCTCGAGGTAAACGCCGCCTTTAATCAAAATGCCGCGGCGCGCGGCGTGGGCCAGGGCCGCGATGATGCTGGCTGGGGTAGAAATCACCAGCGCACACGGCGACGCGGCGACCAGCCACAACATGGCTTTATAGAAGGCCTCGTGGTATGTGTAACCAAAGAAGGCTGGCAAGCCCAGGGTCAAAACTACGGCCATGGCCATGACAAAGACGGCATAACGGCGTTCGAAGGCTTCCAGGCGCCGTTGGCTGCGGGCTTTGGATTCTTGCGCCTCTTCCACCATGCGCACAATTTTGGCCAGCGTCGTATCTTCCACACGGCGGGTAACCTCCACCTCCAGCGCGCCAGTGCCGTTGACCGTGCCCGCGAACACCTGGCTCCCGGGTTCTTTATAGACGGGTGTGGATTCACCCGTGATGGGCGATTGGTCCACCTCGGACGCGCCTTGCAGCACCACGCCATCAATGGGAAAGCGTTCGCCAGGCCGCACAAGTACTCGGTCACCAGGCTTGAGCTCTTCAACCGGGACCTCTACCCAGCGACCGTCTCGCTGCACCGTCGCGACCGGGGGACGTAGGTCCAGCAGGGCCTCAATGGCTTTGCGGTTACGATCCAGCGCATAAGCCTGTAGGGTGTTCGAAAGGGAAAAGAGAAAGAGCAGCATCGCGCCCTCGGCCGCATGACCGATGTAGGCTGCACCTAGGGCCGCAGAGACCATGAGCAGGTCGACATCCAGCTCGTGCTCGTACCAGAGTTGCTTGAGCCCCGAAATCAGAGCCGGGATACCACCCGCGAGGTAGGCGACGACGTAGGCGGCGTTCGCGGCTTCAGGCCAGTGACCCCAGGTTTCTAATCCATACCCCGCGACCAGGGCGACGAAAGTCAGGCCCGTAAGTAACCAATCTCGCTGGATGTCGCTCATAGCCCAAGGCCACAGGCGTTTGTTGGAGGTCGAGAGCGCGACGGTCTTTTGTTGGCTCATAGTCCACTCCTTATAAGTTCAGTGAGATACATCTTGCGAGCGGCGCTGGCACTCGGGACAAATGCCATAATATACGAGACGAGCCCCAAAGATTTTGAATCCTGAAGCCTCGGCAACACGAGATTCCCATGCACCTACCTCGGGCATAGGCAAGTCGACGACTCGATGGCATACCAAACACGCGAGGTTGATATGCGGGTCAGTGTTCGTTTCATAGTGCACCGCGCGGTCCCCTGCACCGCCCAGCGCGTAGACCAGGCCCAAGCGTACAAGCACGTCTAGCGTATTGTAGACGGTTGCCAGGCTCAGGGACGGGAACTGGGGTTTGAGATCTTCATAAATCTGCTGCGCGGTGGGATGGCTATCGGTGTTGGCCAAATAATGACAGATCGCCCGCCGCTGTGCCGTCAGACGCAATCCGGCGGCTTGGAGCGCGTCGAGAAAACGCGCCTCCCGTTGCGCCGCGGATGAGTTTTGTGCAGTCGAAGTTGAGACGTTTGTGCTCGCCATTTATAATCGCTCCAAACTTGGAAAGATTCTAAACTAAACCTTCGCCCCTGTCAAGGGCGCGTGCCAATCTTTGGGGGATCGTGGCTACGAGACGGGCCGCGCGGTTGTGCTTTGTTCCGCATTGATAAGGCTAGGACGAAGCGCGAGGCGAAAGGGCAGGTTACGCCTCGAGGTGTTTCTAGCATGCCCATGATAGGGCGACGATGGGGTAGTATATCGCAAAATCCGTACTCTTCCGGGTTTGTCCGCGGCTCTTGATTCTCTCCCTACTCTCCCGCTCCCTCTCGATAGTCGACAGTCGGTAGTCGGCAGTCGGTAGTCGACAGTCGTTAGTCGGCAGTCGACAGTCGGTAGTCGGTAGTCGACAGATAAACCAACTTCCAACTACTAACCACCAACCACCAACCTCAAACCTCCAACCTCCAACTTCAAACTACCAACTTCAAACCTCTAAAAATCCCGCCAATCCGCGTCCATCCGCGGTTCCCAACTTCCAACCTCAAACCACTAACCATCCGCGTTTATCCGTGTTTATCCGCGGTTGCCAACTTCTAACTTCCAACTTCCAATTTCCAAACCAACCGCATCAGTGCGAGGACGAGCAATACTTCTCGCATCGGGACAAGCAGCCATAAGGCTGAGAACCAGCCCCGCGAGAGGGCTAGAGGCCACTCCAAGAGATGTACCCCAACCCACGCGACGCTCCATAAGCCTGCGAAGGGCCATGGCAAGGCGAGCAACAGCACAGGGAGCGTATATTGTACCCATTGGGGGCTATAGCCCCAACTTGTTGCAAAAAACGCGCCGAGCCACCATGCGCTCCGACGCCACCGAAAGGCTACGTCCGACTCGTTTGGTCGGGGATGTCGGGGCGTGAGGAGGAGCAAAAGTCCGAACGCAAGCCAAGGAACCCATCGCATCGGTGAGGATGCTACCCAAGCAGGAGCCACGGTCCGCTCATACGCGGGCAGATTACCCGTGTGGAGTCGGCCCTGCAGGAGGGCCCATGGGCTCTCCCAGGGTACGCGTCGCGTTTGTACATACCACGACGCGCGTGTAAACCGCGGCCCCAGCGCCCAGAGCCATGCCCAGGTCCCGCCAATAAGCACACTCATCACAGCCAACGCGCGCCAGCGCGCGCGTCCACGCATGCTCGGGAATACCAAGAGCGCAGGAAACCACTTTGCCAAGCTGCCTAAACCGAAGGCTAAACCAGCTACCCAACCCCGAAGTTGCAACGCGGCGCGCAAACCCAGCAACATAAACCATACAGCCAGAGGGTCGAAGTAGCCCCAGGTGTACATCAGGCCTAACGTCAAGGCTGCATACAAAGCAGCTCGTTGTGCAGCCACGCCCTCATCTTGCAGACGTCGCGCCAAATCATCAACCAAGGCCACATTGGCCGCTTGAATGACTGTCATTACGCCAACATGCAGATATACAAACGTATGTTCCCGTCCGCCTGCAAGAAAGTAAAGCAATTTAGCAAGAAAGGGATACAAGGGAGGAAACTCGACCCAGTAATCAATATAAGGCCAGCCTGGTGTACGCGCGAGGTCAAAAAAATTCCAAGCATCGCCATATGCGAGCCAAGTCTCATAAGGCAGACTCAACAGCATCACGAGCCGAGCCACAAGCCACAAATCCATCCATCGTATACGTTGCTTCGCTATCATGGGGTCACTTCTCCCTGGTTGTCACTTTTCCAGTCGACAGTCGGCCGTAGGGGCGCACGGCAGTGCGCCCACAGCAGGGAGCGGATAGCAAGGAAGCAGAAAGCAGGTAGCGAGGAGCAGAGAGCAGAGAGCAGGGAGCGGGAAGTTGGTGGTTGGAGGTTGGCGATAAAGTCGACAGTCGATAGTCGGTAGTCGACAGATAAACCAACTTCCAACTACTAACCACCAACTACCAACCACCAACCTCCAACCTCCAACTTCAAACTTCCAACTTCAAACTTCCAACCTCCAAAAAATCCGCGTTCATCCGTGTTCATCCGCGGTTTCCATCTTCCCACCACCAACCTCTAACTCCCGGCTCCTCTCTCATCGAGCGCAGCTGGCGCGGCGCGCACCAAACGGCGCCAGTCCTCCCAGGTCAGGGTTTCGGCGCGGCGGGTGCCCGGGATGCCCGCGCGAGCCAGCCATGCGTCGACCTCGGATTTCGCGAGCCCCAGACCGCGCGCAAGAGTATTGCGCAGCTGTTTGCGCTTTTGTTGATAGGCCGCGCGCGCGATAGCCCAAAAGCGTGGCCAATCCGCGCGTGGAATCGGTGGTTGATCCCGACGGGTCAAGCGTACCACCGCGGATTCGACTTTGGGCGGCGGAACAAAAGCCCCTGGCGGCACCCGGAAGAGAATTTCGGGCCGGGTGTGCAACTGCACGGCCAGAGCGAGCAAACTGTTGGCCGGTTCCCGGACCATGCGCTCCGCGACGTCCCGTTGTACCATAAGGACCATGCGTTCAGGGGGCTGCGCTGCCTCGAGCAAATGCCGTAAGACTGCCGCGGTGATGTAATACGGCAAATTTGCGACCACCACATACGGACGACGCCCAACCAGTGCGGCAGGATCTTGCTCCAAAATATCGCCGAACACCACGCGCACGTTCGGGTGCTCGCTGCGCACCCCCTGCAGAGGTAGCCGCATACGCTCGTCCAATTCCACCGCGATGACCTCGCCCGCGCGTTGGGCCAAGCGTCGGGTGAGGTCGCCCAGGCCCGGACCGATCTCCAGCACTACATCCTCAGGCCCCAGCTGGGCCGCGTCCGCGATTTTGTCCAACGTTCCTTCGCTGGCCAAGAAGTGCTGCCCCAAACCCTTTTTCGGCCGAATGCCCCATTGCCGCAGTCGACGTCGCATCTCCCTCATGCCTGCCCTCCCGATGCCGAGGCCTCGGTGAGCCACGTGCGCAGCGTTTGGACCAAAAACGCGTTGACCTGGTCCGCGCGCTCGTAGTGCACCAGGTGCCCAACCCCGGGCACGAGCAAACGGGCGCGCAGCGGCAGGAGCGAGGCCAACACCTCCAATTGGTCGCGCGGCACGACCGGATCCTCGCGGCCCCACACCGCCGCGACCGGCACCCCGCGCGCGGCCAAACGTCGGTACACCGCGCGCTGGTCGCCGAGCATGCCCGCACGCACGGTCTCCGCGAGCGCGCGCAGGAAGCCTGGATCCTTCAGCTGGGCGATGTAGCGCTGAATATAGTCCTCGTCCGCGCGGCCCTGGAACTCGTGCCGAATGCCCTGGGCCATACGCCGCGGGCCGAAGTGCTGCATGAGCCAGGGGCCGAGCCCGGGCAAGCCGGTGATCCGCACGGTCCAGGGGAGCACCGCGCCGGTGACCACAGGCGCGATGAAGATCCCTGCACGGCCGTGGCCGCGCGCGAGCACCTCAGCCGCGATAGGGCCACCCATGGAGTAGCCTACCCACGCGTCGATGGTGACCCCGAGCGCGGTCTCCAGCTCCAAAGCCTGCTGCACAAAACGGTCCAGGTCATAGCGCCCGCGCGGCTTGCCCGAGGCGCCCCGGCCGTAGAGGTCGAAGCTCAAGACCCGGAACCCCGCCTGGGCCAGCGCGGGCGCGGTGCGCCGCCACACAAAACTGGGCACAGAGAACCCATGGATGAGCCCGACCCAGGGGCCATCGCCCGAGCCCACCCATTGTTCGTAATACGTCACGCCCTCACGCAGGGGGACCCAGCCGCCACAGGGGTTCATGTCGGGGCCTCCGACAACGTCGCGCTAAGCTCAGGCCGGGCCCACACGAGCAGCGCGGCCAGGCTCAAGCCCGAGGCCGCGAAGATCATGGCCATAACCATAATCTGGTAACGCACCGCGACCAGGGGCGAGACCCCGGCCAAGATCTGCCCGGTCATCATCCCTGGCAGGGATACCAGTCCCACGGACATCAGGCTGTTGATGACGGGGATCAGCGCCGCGCGCGCGGCCGCGTTCCGAGCCGGGATGAACGCGTGCCCCGCGGCCAATTCCGCGTGCAGGCGTTCCACGCCTAGGCTTAGCGTGTTCATCGCGTTCGCGAAGATCATGCCGCCCAGGGGAATGAGGACCCGGGGGTTGTACCACGGTTGCGCGCGCAGCACGCCCTGGCTGACCAAGGCCAGAATCGCGCCGCCGACAGCCACCAGCACTCCAAAAGCCTTCGGGAGTACCCGACGCCGGGCCGCGGCCGGCAACGTGCGTAACCCGATCCACGACGCCGCGCCGAGCATCACGCTGAGCACGAGCAAAATGACCCCGCCGTTGGGCGCGTTGAAAATGTAGCGCAGGCCGTAGCCGATAACCACAAGGCGCAGAACCATCCCCACCATGGCCCGGCCCGCTTGAAGCCAGTCCAACCCCCAGCGGTACAAAATCCATAGCACCAAGAGTACCGGGGGCACCAGCCAGAGCAACTGCGGCCATGCGATAAGCGTTGCGTTCATAGTCCTTCATCCTTCCACAGCGCGCCCATCAGGCGCAGACTTACGTCAAACCGATACTTAGTCCCTCGGTGCCCGCCCGGGAATTCCTCGTACACATGTGCGATGCCGTATGCGGTCAAACGCTGGTTCATCTGCCGTGCGCCGTAAAGCAAGTTATATTCGTCGTACAGACCACAGTCCAAATAAAGAAAACGCAGCGACGCCAGGGCCTCGCGATAAACACCGACCAGGTGAATCGGGTCATGAGCCTGCCAGCGCGCCCAAACTTCAGGTCGTAGCGCGCCGGTTTCGGGGTCAAGGGGCAAATCAAACCCCAACTCCGCGTACGGGTTGGGCGAATACGCGGCCGACATCGCAAGCAAGTTCAACGTCGCGAAAAAGAGCCCATCCTTGGGCTGATACGCGCCTGGGTCCGCGAGCAGCGCGCGCACCCCTTCCCAACCGTGTTGCAAGAAAAAGCGCAAGAGTTTAGGGAAGTCGGGCTGGTACGCGAGCTCAAAGTACTTATCCCCCGCGTGGTCGGCAACCAGGCCGAAGCGGTCGGGATGCTTCATGGCCAGGGTGATCGCGCCGTACCCACCCGAGGAGTGGCCCATAATGGCCCGGTGCGCGGGGTCGGGCAGGGTGCGGTAGCGCGCGTCGATGGCCTCGACCAGCTCCAGGATGTGGTCCTCGTAGCGGCCCAACGCGCTGGAATTGAGGTATTGCGATCCGCCGTAGCGCGTGCTCGCATCCGGGAGCACCGCGATAACCGGTGGCAAGTCGCCTTGGGCAATAAGCCGATCCAGACGTTGCTGGATGTTTTCTTCCCAGAGGAAATCGTTGAGCAAAGCCAACCCGCGGCTTCCGAAGCCCGCGAGGATATAAATCACGGGATAGCGTCGGTCGGGCTCCTGGTCATACCCCGGCGGCAAATAAACCGGCACGGTACGGGTACTGGGGTCGCCCAAAGGATTATCGGCCAGAGCCTGGCTGGTGAACTGCTCGAATACGACGCGCGAAGCTGTCGTTGGCGACATGCGCTCTTTCCTCCCTTCAGGTGCTTTGCTGGCGTGCGTCGGCGCGCTCAGGCAATGGGCGCGCCCAGCTCGCTCTCGCCGTCGGGCTGCAGGAGCACCACCCGGCCGTCGGACTGGATAGCCCCCAGGACCAGCACCTCAGACATGAACGGCCCGATTTGCTTGGGCGGGAAGTTGGTCACAGCCACGATCAAGCGTCCCACCAGCGCGTCCGGGTCAGGGTACCACTTGGGTAGTTGGGCGGAGGATTTTTTGATGCCATACGGGCCAAAGTCGATCCACAGCTTGTAAGCCGGTTTTCGCGCTTCGGGGAAGGGCTCGACCCGCACGATACGGCCGACCCGCATAGCTACCTTATCAAAGTCATCCCACGTAATGGTCGGTTTTTCTTGAACCATGTTAGGCCTCCTCCCAAGGTGTGGGTTGTGTGCGGTCGCCCTGGAGCCAACGCAGCAGCGCGTGATACGCCTCGGGGGTGTTCACATTCCAGAACGCGCGCGCAGGCTGGCACTCGGGGCCCAGGGCCGCACGTAGCTGTTCAGCTGGGAGCCGGGCCACGCGCAGGTGGGCGAAGGCATCGCGGATGGCCCCGCGCGGGCCTTGCAACGCGCGCGCGAAGGCATCCCGCGCGAGTTCGCGACGGTAGACCGCGTGCAACGGCTGGATATCGTGCGCGTCGACCGGGAGCGCGACATCCACCTCGGGGTGCGCTAGCAAGTAGTCGGCCAGGTAACGCAAAAGCCGCGGGCTGGCAAAGGGCATATCCGTCGCGACGGTTGCGACCAACGGCGTGCGCGCGGCGGAGAACCCCGTGTACAATCCCGCCAGGGGGCCGCGGTCGGGGTAGCGGTCGGGAACTCGAGGCACGGTGAGGAAGGGGTAATCCTCGGCGCGGCGGGTCACGACCAGGACAGGCCCGGCCTGAGCGACGCGACGCACGACCCGCTCCAGCAGCCGCTCGTTCCCCACGGGCAACAAGGCCTTATCACGGCCCATGCGCCGCGAACGCCCCCCGGCCAAAACCACAACAGTCAACGCAGATGGCGCACTCATGCTTATAATGATACCAGTGCTCGAGGCCCCTGCTGGGCCCCAGGCCAAGGCTTTGCCAGGAGGTTCGCCATGTCCTCATCCCGTGACCGCGCGCTTGCGTACTTGCAAGCCCATCGTGAGGCCTTTTTGCAGCGTCTCGCGGCCTTTGTCGCGATCCCATCCATCTCAACCAAACCAGAGCACCAGGCCGACGTGCGCCGCGCGGCCGAATGGCTGGCCGCGTACCTGAAGGACCTGGGCGCGGAGACGGCTATCTTTACCGAGGGCGTGCACCCTCTCGTGTATGGGCACCTTCCCGCGGATGTGGCCGACGCGCCCACGGTTTTGCTCTACGGCCATTATGACGTCCAGCCGGCCGACCCCATCGCGGCATGGGACCAACCCGATCCCTTCCGCCTCGAGGTGCGCGGGGACTACGCCTATGGCCGCGGCACCGCGGATATGAAAGCGCAAGTCA
This sequence comes from Chloroflexota bacterium, assembly GCA_013153135.1. GTDB lineage: Bacteria > Chloroflexota > Anaerolineae > Anaerolineales > DRMV01 > JAADEN01. Next base: position 3,226 of record JAADFA010000015.1, on the reverse strand, counting down.
TGGCGCTGCTCGCGGCTGTCGAAGCCGTACGTCACGCAGGGCAGCCGGTGCATTTCAAGTTTCTATTCGAGGGCGAAGAAGAAATCGGTTCGCCCGGCGCCGTCCGGGTTTTGCAAGCCCATCGGGAAGCCTTTCAGGCCGACTTTTGCCTCAACCCAGATGCAGGGATGCAAGGCCCTGATTTGCCCACCATTACCTACGCGCTGCGCGGCCTGGCGTATTTTGAGCTGCGCGTCTTCGGCCCCAGCCGCGATTTGCATTCAGGTGCATATGGCGGTGCGATTCACAACCCCGCGCAGGCGTTGGCCGAGCTCCTCGCGGGGATGCACGACGCGGAAGGCCGGGTTACGCTGCCGGGCTTCTACGACGCGGTGCGCCCCCTGACGCCGGAAGAGCGCGCGCGTTTGGCCCAGGTGCCTTTTGATGAAGAGGCCTTTTTGGCCTCAGCCGGCGCGCCCGCACTGTGGGGCGAGCCCGAATATACTGTGTTAGAGCGGGTGACCGCGCGACCCACGCTGGAGATCAACGGCTTATATTCTGGCTTCATTGAGGAAGGATCCAAAACCATCATCCCGGCCTACGCGATGGCAAAGCTATCGTCCCGCCTGGTGCCCGATCAAACCCCGGAGGGCGTCGCGCGCAGCCTGCGCACGTACCTCGAGACCCACGCGCCGCCCACCATCCGCTGGTCCCTAGAGCAGATGGCCAGCGCGCCGCCGGTCATGGTCGAAGTGGACACGCCCGAGGTTCAGGCCCTTGCCCGAGCTCTGGCCAGCACCTGGGGCCGCGAGCCCATCTACACCCGCAACGGCGGCACCATCCCCATCGTGGCTATGCTCAAGGAGCATCTCGGCATGACGTCAGTGTTGACCGGGTTCGCGTTGCCCGATAGCGGGATGCATGGTCCCAATGAGCGTCAGCACCTGCCTACATGGTATCGCGGCATGGAAGCCTTGGTGCATTACTTCTATGAGCTCGGAGAAGGTGCGGCATGAGCCAACGTCGCACGCTGCCCGCGTACGGCGGTCAGGCCGTGATTGAAGGTGTGATGATGCGCGGGCGCCGGGTGATGGCCGTCGCGGTCCGCGCGCCGGATGGCCGCATTCGCACGCGCGTCGAACCCCTGGGCCGGCTCTATCGCAGCCCCCTGGCGCGCATCCCCTTTGTGCGCGGCGTTATCGGCCTGTGGGACGCGCTGGTGTTGGGCTACAAGGCCCTCCATTGGTCGGCCCAGGTACAGGCCGAGGGCTCCGGCGAAACGCTGAGCCAGCGGGACATGGTCGTGAGCAGCATGGTCGCGTTGGTTGTGGGCCTGGCGCTTTTTATGGCTCTGCCCGCGGCTGTGGGCAAAGGCGTGGAAGGGTGGCTGAACCTATCGCCCTGGCTGGGGAACCTTATCGAGGGCGTGGTGCGGCTGCTCCTTGTGATCGCGTATGTTGGGTTGATCGGTCTGAATCCCGAGATACGCCGCCTGTATGGCTACCACGGCGCGGAACACAAGACCATCCACGCGTTCGAACACGGGGCCCCGCTGACGGTGGACGGCGTCCGTCCCTTCCCCGAAGAGCATCCGCGCTGCGGGACCGCGTTTCTGCTTATTCTGGTGCTGGTTTCGGTCGTGCTGTTTAGCCTGCTCGGGCCGTTGGATTGGTTCTGGCGCCTCGCCAGCCGCATCTTATTGCTCCCCGTGATCGCGGGCATTGCCTACGAGTACCTTAAATTCACCGCGGCGCATGTAGACCATCCCCTGGTGCGGCTGCTGGTGAAACCGAACCTGTGGCTACAAAAACTGACCACCCGGCCGCCCAGCGATGACATGATCGAAGTCGCTATTGTCGCGTTCAAGACGATGCGTCAGCATGAGGAGCAGGCTCTCGACGTCGCGGCGTAAATTCGGCCTCTGGAGCCCGGCTGGGATTCACGGTCAATAGCAAAAAACGGCCCCCGGTGCACGCCGGGGGCCGTTGCTATACTCATGCATTATGCTGCGGCCTGGGATTCAGCTTCTTTCGGCGGCTCGGCCAGCAAGGTGTCTTCGGCCATGTCCGCGATAGCTTCTTCCAGCGCCCAGGTGAGGAACGCAATGGTCACCGCGCCGAAGAAGAAGCCCGTCCACACGCTCAAAAAGCTGGCCGGGATGACGGGAACCAAGTGGAACACCAGGAGCAGCAGCCCCGTGAACCCGACCAGGCTGTAGAACAAGAGCCGTCGCGGCAACATGGACTGTTGCCAGGCCTGCCACAACGCGAGCCAGAGCAAGCCTGGCGCACCGACCCGATCCGCCAACCGGGTCTGCGCCTCATCTTGGCCCAGGCGCTCCGAACGCCAAGCACGTAGCAGCCACGCGGTCCATCCCAGCTCCCAGATGTAACCCTGGCCGAGCAAGAAGAAGCCGAGCAGGCCTAAGACAAAGGCCATCTCGTGGGGCAGCAAGCCCACCAGCAAGGTGGGGAGCCACCACGTGAGCACCAGGATCACGAGCAGGATGAGCAGCAAGATCCACCAGAGAGAATGCTTACCACGAAACATGATCAACCCTCCTCACTTAATCCTGCGGCGTCGGTGTGGCTTGCGGTGTGCTGGTCGGGATAGCTTCGGTCCCTTGCAGCAGATCTTCGGTCACCACCGTGGTGTGCGCCACCGCGTACAGATCGGGCGAGAAGGGGTGCGTGTAATTCAGCGTGACCGCGAGCACGTCGCCGGGCAACAGCTCTTGCGAACCGGCTTTCAGGTCCAGCACCACCTGCACCACGCGGAAAGGCGGCAAGTCCACATCGACCGGGATGTCAACTAACCGGTACGCGGGTTCTTCGCTCGCCTCGCCCGGCGTGAAGACCAGCGAGTGGCTGACCACCTTCAGCGGCACCGCACCCGGGTTGGAGACCAGGTACACCAGCGCGTGGTCCTCGCGATCGTAGAAGGCCCCAACCACAATCGGTGAGGCCGGTGTTGTGCGAATAAGCAGCGTTGCTCGTTGAAAGGTGAAGAAGCCACCGACCACATAGCCTATCACCAGGCCGATGACCGCAATGAGTAACATGCGGAAAGTGCGCATGGTTCCACCTCCTTAGTTGGGATTGATTGCTTACGTACCTTCCATAATAGTCGCGAATTGTAAGCGTCTTGTAAAGGGGGTGCAAGAGAGATATAAACGTTCGGCGATTTTCTGGTTTGCGAAAAAGCCTCGGACCTGTATAATAAGGGGGCCCTACATGGGGGCGAGTTC
>JAADFA010000123.1 GCA_013153135.1 Chloroflexota bacterium | reverse complement strand
TCCACGCGTTCTTCGAAAACATCCTGGTCATGGCCGACGACCCCGACCTGCGCGCCGCGCGGCTGGCCCTGGTCCAGCGGGTGGCCGACCTACCCCGCGGCATCGCGGATTTGAGCAAGTTGCAAGGGTTCTAACCGCGCTGCCTGCGGGCCCCAGTAACAAGTGCACACAAGCCTGGACCAACAACTTTGGTCTCAGGCCAAGGAGCCTGTCCACGCGCCCCCAAGATCTGTTCCCGAGCCCCTGGGTTCGGGGCCCGCGCCCGGGCAAAAGTTAGGAGTGCGGCGATGAAACATTTACGCGATATTGTCGCGTTTTTGGAGTTTAGCGGCTATCTCAAACAAACCCACGGCCTCAACACCCCGGAACAATGGGACCTTCCCGTTGAGGACATTACCGATCATTCGCAGCACGTACAACCCGGCGCGATTTTCGTGGCCTACCGCGGGCGAAACACCGATGGACATCGCTTCATCCCGCAAGCCGTCGCGCGTGGGGCTGTGGCCGTTGTAGGCGAACGCCCACCTGAGGATCTCGAGCGCCCTGTACCTTTTCTCCAAGTACGAGAGCCTCGGCGCGTGCTCTCGGCGTTGGCCGCGTATCTCCAGGACTTTCCCAGTTTGCGCATCCCCCACATTATAGGGGTAACTGGAACCAAAGGTAAAACCTCGGTCATTGCGTTGCTTCGCGCTTTGTTTGAGCAAGCCGGATGGACAACGGGCGTGTTATCTTCCGTCTACATTCACGATGGTCATCAAGGTCAGGTGCGCGCGTCGGCGATGACTACACCGCCCGCGCCAACGGTGCAACGCCTGCTGAGCGCCATGGCGGAGCACAAAGTTCGGGCCGCGCTCCTGGAGGCGACTTCCCACAGCTTGGACCAATACCGTGTAGAGGATGTCTTTTTCAGCATCGGTGTCTTGACGAACCTCGAGCCTGAACACCTCAACTATCACGGCACGTACGAGGCCTATCGAGCAGCCAAACAACACTTGTTTCACCTTTTACAACGAACTCGCCGCCTTACTGGCAAACCTGTCAGCAAAGTCCTTCCGGCAGAAATGCCAGACGTTGACACCTTCTTGCGCTTTCCTACGGATAGCACCTTAACCTTTGGCTTTGACCAAGGCGATTTTCGCGTGCGGTCGTGGCAATTGCGTCCCAACGGTCGCGGCATGGAGGCGCGCGTGCAAACGCCGGATGGCGAACGGCTACTCCGCTTCCCTACGCCGGGCCGCTTTCATCTCTATAACGCGCTCGCTGCGCTGGCCGCTGCCTACGCCGCGGGGCTCTCCCCGCTCCCCGAGATCATCGAGTTCCCTGATGAGGAGCTTCCGGAAGGACGCTTCTCTTTTGTGGACTTAGGACAGCCCTTCACGGTAATTTACGACTATGCCCACACCCCGCGCAGCCTGGCCTTGGTTCTCCAGTCCGCTCGGGATTTGGTGCCGCGACACGGGCGCCTTTTGACCTTGTTCGGCCTCTCTGGCCGACGGGATAAGGAAAAACGCCAGGCCTGTGGGCACGTTCTGGCCCAATATGCCGATCAGGTGGTAATCAGCGAGATGGATTCGTTCCCTGAAGAAGCGCCTGAATCCATTGTGCAAGATTTGGTCCAAGCCGTACGTGAAGCCAATCCGGATATCCCGGTTGAGGGTATCCTCCCGCGTGAAGAAGCAATAGCTGCGCTCCTCGAGCAAGCCCGCGAAGGCGATGTGGTCCTCATCGTGGGCAAGGGGCATGAAAAAATTATCATTCGCCACGGCCGCGTTCATCCTTGGGATGAACGCGCGGTGATTGAAGCAGCCTTGCGGCGTCGACATGTTGCGCCTGAAGCTTAAATGCACCAATGGAGGCCATGGATGACATCTGAAGCGAGCATTGAAGAACGCATCATTCGAGATTTAAAAGCGTGGTCTCAACAACCGACCGTTCCTTTCCTCCACAAACCCATGCGCCGAGCGCTACGTGAACGCTTTCGCGCCCTAGGCCTCCATCCCTGGGATGGGGGATCTCGGCCCGAGCGTCCAACATGGGCGGAAGATCCCTACGCGCTATACGTCTTTCTGCCCGGTCACTCAGCCCAAGATTCGTGGCTCGTGCTCGATACCCACCTGGACCATCCGGGCTTTGTCGCCGATGGCCGCGGTACAGTGCGCGCACTAGGAAGTGTTGGGTTTCAACGCGTGCATCGTCTCGTGCACCAACAGCCGCAACGTGTCGCCCTCTTCCATCCCCACACGGGCGAGCATCTAGGTGAGGGTTTGTTACGGCCTCATGCAGCTTTTCGTTTAGCAAACCCCATCTACACCCTTGAAACCGAACGGCCCATCCCGCCAAATACCGCGGTTCAATGGCATTTGCCCGAACCACGACGCACAAATAGCTACATTGAAGCCTACGCTGCGGACAACTTGCTGGTCACCGCGGTCGCTACGGCGCTTTTAGAAGCACTCCTCGCGAGCTCAATTACCTTGCCCAGGCCCGTGCTTTTTGTGTTTGACGTTCTTGAGGAGATCTTTGAGGTTAGTGCTACTCATATTGCCTATCGCAACCAAACCCCCTTTGGTGCGTTGAATGCATCAACGTGGATTATCGTTCTGGAAAACATGCAGGCTGAGCCGCTGCGACTGCGGGACGTGTTGGGCGAGCGCTTGCTACGCGATCCCCAACACGCGCGGTTAGCCCACGACCATGACGTGTACAGTGCCCAAGCCGACGCGGCCCTGCATCCCCTGTATCAGGAGGCAGGCCTTCCCCTCCCGACCTACGAGGATGGGCTGCTGCTCAAAGTCAACGGCGTAGATTTGCCCTACGGGCTGCATTTTGGCGATCAAGCCAACGACGCCGAAGCCTGGGTGCGGTACTGGGCTGAAGCGCTCGAGATTCCTTATCAGCATACGCTAAGCGCGGGAGCGTGTAATGGCACAGCGTACGCGCTATATCCAACAACGCCTCACCTGGTTACCCTGGTTATTCCTACTCGTTTCAAGCACAACGTAGGGCCCCAAGGCGAGGTCGTCCTTGAGCGGAGTCTACGGCGAGACGCGCGCAACTTGTATCAGTTGCTCCATCATCTCACCACCCAATCCTTTTCATTCCACGGTCCGCCACCTAGCCAGGGTGAGAGCATGCTCAACCGTCTTTTACGCCGTCGAATGTCTCCCGACCCACGCGTGTTGCGTGCTCTGCAGCGCGAGCGTATTCGCATTATGCGGCGAGCCTATCATCCGCTCCGTTATGGCGTAGTTTTCCCCGAAACCCTCGCCCAACGCCTCGCGTTGACATGGAGCCGAATCCACGCGCGGCTCGACGAACTCGCCGAGCGCTTTGGGCGCTAACGTGACGACTGACCACCACGACGTAACCACGCGAGCACGCGCGGCCACGTTTGCTGAAAGAGGCGATAGGCCCAGGGCCGTGGGATGAAATCCCACGCGCCCAAGGTGCGGATGACGCGGCCCCGGAACCCGCGCTTGAACCGCCACACGCCCCACAAGGGGTCGTCTTCCTCAAACCGCGTCGGCACGCCCCATAAGTCATAACGGGTACACCCGCGCGCTTTGAGCCAGCGGATGATGGCCCATTGGAGCCCGTAGTTGGGCATCTTCTCCCGGTGGGCTCGGGTAGACATGCCGTGGAAAAACCAGCCCGTGCCCGCGAAATATGGCACAAACGCGGCCGCGACCGCTTCGCCCTCGACCTCCGCGATGAAACCCTGGCCCATACCCGCCTGGGTAAACGTGTGCCACACCCGAAGGTAATACGCGCGCGGGCGAATGACAAACCCATCGCGCGCAGCCGTGGTCGCATACATACGATACATTAGATCCCAATCGGTTTCTCCCTGAGCCAAACGCACCCGCACGCCTTTGCGCTGAGCTAGGCGGATGTTGTAACGGGTCTTCTGCTTCATGCGTGCGAGCAGATCATCTTCGCTCAAGCGCAAGTCCAAAACCATGGTATTGGGGAATTGCACTTGCTGGTCTGAGAAGCGCCAACCGCGCTGGCGCAACAGCTGACGCACGGCCAGGCCTGTGGGATCCGGCTGGTCGTCGTCGGCGCCAGGCACACCATACGCGATGGGCACCTCAGGATCAATTTTGGCGAACAGCGCGCCCGCGCGGCGGGCCCAGGCTTCTAAGTCTGCGAGCACGTGTGCGCGCAGCGCGGGCCAGCTCCAGGGCAGGAGCGGGCCGCGAGGGGCGTAGAGGGCGGTCAGGCCCCAGACCGCGCGGCGCTGCAGCACCAACGCGGCCGCGACCACTTGCCCCCCTTCGCGCCATAGCACCGGACGCGGCTGCCACCCATACGCGGCCTTGACCTGGCCCCATTGCCACGTCTGCAAAAAATGTGCGTGGGGCAACCGAGCGATAAGGTCATTCCACGCCTGGCCATCGGTTGAGGCAAAGGATTCCATGCTCACCTCCCCGCTGCGAACAAGCGCCCCTGCTGCCAAGCCCGAATCGCCCGGTCATGCGCGCCCCCGGCCAAGGCCTGGGGGATCTCATCTCGCGCGAAAAACCGGGCGGCACGCACCTCTGGGGAAGGGCGCAAGGCCCCGCCGATGATCTCGGCTCGGTACAAAATCAACAATCCGTTACCGCGCGGGTCATCATCGTACGCATACACCGCCACCAGGGGCCCGACCTGCACCCGAAGGCCGCACTCCTCCGCGGTTTCCCGCGCGGCCGCGTCCTCGGGCGTCTCATCCACTTCCACGTACCCCGCGGGCAAATACCAATGGCCCTCCCAGGGCGGAATGTTGCGCTGCAGCAAAAGCAACCGCTCATCTTGTTCCACCACCACACCCGCGCTCACTTTGCGATGAGGATAGTACACCCAGCCGCACGCGGGGCAAACCTCCCGGGGCCGTGAGTCGTTGGGCAAGGTGCGCCAAACCAGCTGGGTGCCGCATTGCAGACAGAAATGTGGGGGCATCGTTCCTCCCGCTGTGGGTCATTATACCCGTCACGCGTATAATCAACCGTCGGAGGCAACACCATGCGCCTTAAGGCTCGATGGCATTGGGTCGTACGGCTGGGCTTGTTCCTGGCTGCGGGCTATCTCGCGCTATACCTGCTGCTTCCCATGTGGGTCCGGCACCAGGCCCTGCGCGCGTATCCTCAAACCCAGGGCGTGCTGCACGTCGCAGGGCTCGACGCGAGCGTGGACATTTATCGCGATCCGTGGGGTGTCGCGCACATCTACGCGCGCACCACGCACGACCTGTTCTTTGCGCAAGGCTTTGTGCACGCGCAAGAACGCTTCTGGCAGATGGATGTGCGTCGTCACCTGGCGCGCGGCGCGCTGGCCGAAATGTTCGGCCCTGCTTTTGTGCAGGATGACCGCTTCTTCCGCTCCCTGGGCTGGGAGCGCGTGGTCGAGCAGGAATGGGCCCAACTCACCCCAGAGGAGAAGGCCATCCTGCGCGCTTACGCGGCCGGGGTCAACGCGTATTTGAACGACCGTCCTATTGACGCGTTAGGTGTTGGATACGCGTTACTTCGCCGGGTCAACCCCACTTACCAGCCCGAGCCATGGACACCGCAAGATTCGTTGCTGTGGCTCAAGCTTATGGCCTGGTTCATGGGCAGCAACATCGCGCAAGAGCTCGAGCGCGCGCTGCTGCTCCGAACCCTCACGCCTGAGCAAGTCGCCGATCTTTACCCGCCCTATCCACGCGACCTACCCGTCATCGTGCCCGAATTCCCTGTACGCGCGCCCGAACCGCCCCTGCCACCTCCACCTGACGATCTCCCGCCCGCGGCCGCGGACGCGCTCACCACCACCGCGCTCGCGCTGCTTGACCTGACGCGGCGTTACGGCCCCCTCTTCCCGACCGGAGGCTCCAACGCGTGGGTGGTCTCGGGCCAACACACAGCCTCAGGCGCGCCTTTACTCGCAGCCGACCCACACCTGGCCTACGAAATCCCATCCGTGTGGTACCAAATCACCCTGCACTGCCAGCCCTTGGGCCCCGAATGCGCCTATCAGATGGCGGGCTTTTCCTTCCCCGGCCTACCGGGTGTGGTAATGGGCCACAACGGAACCGTGGCCTGGGCCTACAGCAACCTCATCCCGGATGTTATGGACCTGGTTATCGAGGCCGTCGACCCCCACGACCCAAAACGCTATCGCACGCCCACAGGCTGGGCCGCGTTCGAGAGCTGGGACGAAGAGATCACCGTCGCGTGGGGCGCGGATGTGCGCTTTCGAGTACGCTGGACGCGTAACGGCCCGGTCATCTCGGACTGGGCGCGCACCTTTCAGCCGCGGGGCTGGCTGTGGTGGCGCGAGGACTTCCGCGAGCGGGTCGGGATCGAAGTGCCGGAAGCCTACGCCGTGAGCCTTCGGTGGACCGCGCTCGAGCCGACCACCGCGCTGCGTGCGGTCCTGGGGTTCAGCCGCGCGCGGGATTGGGCCAGCTTCCGCGCGGCTGCGCACTGGTTTGATACCCCCGCACAAAACATCGTGTACGCGGACGTGCACGGCACCATCGCGTACCAAATGCCGGGCAAAATCCCCATCCGGCGGAATAACGACGGCCGCCTCCCCGCGCGCGGGTGGACGGACGAGCAGGATTGGATCGGGTACATCCCCTGGGAACACCTCCCCTACCGGGTCAACCCGCCCGAAGGCTACATCGTGACCGCGAACCAACGCGCGACACCCTTTGACTACCCCTACTACGTAGCATGGGACTGGGCCTACGGTTTCCGCGCGCAACGTATCGAAGAAGCTTTGCGCGAACGCTTGGCCCAGGGGCCGCTCGATGTCGCGGCTATGATCGCGCTCCAGCTGGACGCGACAAGCACCAAATGGCCCATCTTGCGCGAATACCTGCTCGCGCTACCTGCGTCCACGCGGCACGTGGCCGACGCGCAGGCCCTGCTGCGCGACTGGGATGGTCGCATGGACGCGGACGACCCCGCGGCGCTTCTCTTCGCCGCGACGTGGAAGCATGTGCTGTACCTCACCTTTGACGAGATTCCATGGCAGGACGAGCCTCGTCTTCGCATCCACGGAGGCAACCGCTGGCAAGAAGTGCTCCGCCGCATCCTGCCCACCCCCCATCACCCCTGGTGGGACCGTCGCGACACCCGGACCCGCGAGACGCGCGACGACATCCTGGCCCTTGCGCTCGACCGGGCCATGACCGAGCTGGAGCGCACCTGGGGCCCGGACCGCGCGTCGTGGGCCTGGGGCCGAGCCCACTCCCTCACCCTGCGGGAGCCCTCCCTCGGGCAAATGCGCTTCCTCGGGCTTGATCGGGTGTTTTCCCTGGGACCTTATCCCATGCCGGGCGACACCGCGGCCATCCACGCGCAAGTGTGGGATACCGCAGGCACGTACGAAGTGCTTGGCGGCCCGACCATGCGCATGGTGCTCGATCTGGGGAACTGGGATCGCTCCGTCAGCGCGCTATCCACCGGCCAATCCGGCCATCCCGGCCATCCCCACTACGACGACCTGGCCCGGCTCTGGGCCCGGGGCGCGTACTACCCCATGCTGTGGAGCGATCAGGCCATCCAGCGCGTCGCGCAGGACCACTTGCGCCTCGAGCCGCGGCGCGGGGCTATCGCTTCCCCACAAAGATGATGGACCAGCCGCCAGGGAAGGGGTGGAAGTCCTCATCCCAACACCGAATCGCGCGCAGATCCGGCACCACATCGCCCCCTGAACGCACTTGCAGCCGGTACGTCTGGCCCTGTTCCATCACGAAATCGGCATAGCCAGGGCCCTGGTCGGGCTTCAGGCCGGTATAGAGCACCTCGTCCCCTTGGGGGCCGGTCACCACCAGCGCGACGCCAGGGACGGGGTCCGAACGCGCGTCATAGACCTCGATGCGCACCAGCCCGGGGTGTTGCGGGTCGCACACCAGCTGCTTTTGGAACAGGCGGAAGTAGGGCATGGGCGTCGGCGTGGGCACATGGGGGGGCAGGCTCGGTGTCGGCCGCGGGGTGGCCGTCGCGGTTGGAATGATCACCGCGACCAATGTGGGCGTTGGAGCGAAGGGTGTCACCGTTACGGTCGCGGCCCGGGTGGGCTGGGGCGAAGGCACGGCTGCCACTGCAGGCCCGGCTTGCAAATCCGCGGCCAGTCGACCCAACGCCTCGACCTCATACACCAACCGACCCTCCGCGAGTCCCCGTTGGGCCTGCTCGGCCAGCGCTTGGGCCGGGTTGTCATCTTGTAGCAGGGCCAACCGCGCGCGCGCCCGAACCAAATCTGGATTGCCTAAATAGGCCAGGGCGATCAGGGTGCGGTACGCGGCTTTAAAATCGGGGCGTAGGTGCGCGGGCGTGGTGTCCACGTAGCGCACTGGCAGGACTACCCAGGCGATGAACAGGCCCAGGCCAAATCCCAACACCAGGCCGGTCAACAAATAAGCGTGCCCACGCCGCGCGCGCGAGGAGCGCCAACGCCGCCGCGGCGCGCGCGCCCGCCGGGTCGTGGTGCTCACGGCGCACCTCCTGTGGCCGACGCGTCCGGCCCTTGCAAAGCCTGTAACAACATTCGCATCCGGTTCAAATCCTGCGGGCTATATCCCACCTGGACCGCGTAGGTGATGGCTTGTTGCACCGTGGCTTCGAGGTCCGGACCCAGCAAAGCCAAGTAACGCCGAGCCAACGCCAGGTCATGCGTACCTGCGTAAGCCTCCGCGACCATGAGAACAAAATCTGTTTTGTAATCCTGGCGCAGCGAAGTCGGGCTGGTATCCACGCGCTGTACTGGCCGGATGACCCAGCCGTAATACAGCCCGAGGGCTAGGCCCACTGCGACGCTCAAGCCAAAAAGAAGCCAACGAGTTCGCGTGTTCATCCCATCCACCCCGGCAGGCCGCGCGGCCAAGGTGGTGAGATTTTACCCCAAGCCGTGGCGCAGCCGCGCGTCCATCCCTGGCGGGGTGTAGCGTGGGTAAACACCACCGGGATAGCCCAGGAGAACGTTGTCAATCAGGCGGGTGTTGCCGATAAACACGGCCAGGGAGAGCAACGCGCGCGTCACCGGTCCGTGGAGCTCTTGTAATGTATCCGGATCCGCGCACGAGACGTATTGCACCCGGGCCAAAGGCTCCTGAGCCAAGACCTCGCGCATCCGCTGGCGCAAGGCTTCGGCATCCCGTTCGCCTGCGTCGTACGCGGCTTGGGCCGCCTGCAACGCGCGATACAGCACCGTTGCTGCGCGGCGCTCCTCCGGGTTCAGGTAGGTGTTCCGGCTGGACATGGCCAGGCCATCCGGTTCGCGCACCGTAGGGCAAACCACGACTTCGATAGGAAAGTTAAGATCGCGCACCATCTGGAGCAACACCCGTGCCTGCTGCGCGTCCTTTTGGCCGAAGTACGCCCGGTGGGGCCACACGCCAAGGAACAACTTGCTAACCACCGTCGTCACCCCACGGAAGTGCCCCGGGCGATATGCGCCTTCCAACACCCGCGTCAGCTCTTCCACCGTGACCCACGTCTGATATCCTGAGGGATACATCACTTCGGGCGTGGGCGTCCAAACCACATCCACGCCCTCGGCCTCCAGCAAACGCAAGTCCCGCTCCAAGTCGCGCGGGTAGGTTTCCAGGTCTTCGTCCGGACCGAACTGGGTGGGGTTGACGAAAATGCTCACCACCACGGACGCGTTTTCGGCCTTGGCACAGCGCACCAGGGAAAGGTGCCCCTCGTGCAAATAGCCCATGGTGGGCACGAACCCCACCGTCGCGGGCAACGCGGCCCGTGCCTGGCGCAATTCGTCCAACGTACGAACTACGCGCATCGTGTCCTCCTTATCCATCCAGGGTGCGGGCTTGAACGGCTCGACGCCGGGTAACGGCCTCGCGCACCATCATCCATAGCGCCTCGTTGAGGGGCGCGGGCTGGCCGACTTCACGCCCTCGTCGCGCGACCGCGCCGCAAATCGCGTCGATCTCCGTCGGCGCGCCGCGGCGCAAATCTTCGCGCATGGAGGACGAGTTCGCGGCCGTGCGTCGTGCGACCTCGAACGCGCGCGCGACCGGGTCGTCGAACGGCAAGGCAATGCCCTGCGCGGCCGCGACCCGCGCGACCTCACGCGCGGCCTGGGCCATGAAGAGCCGCGCCGCGGGGTCGTCGAGCAGCGCGCCGTTGGGCACGTCCAACAACGCGGTCAGGGGGTTGATGGCCGCGTTGATGGCCAGCTTGCCCCAAAGGAGCCCGCGCACATCCTCGTGCATATGCACCACGAACCCCGCGCGGCGCAACGCCGCGGCCCAAAAGGCGCCTTGGGGAGTGCGCGCGAGGTCTACTGAGCCCGAGCCCGTGGCCTGCACCATACCCGGTGCGAGCACCCGCGCCGCGTAGGTGGTGACGCCCACGGTCACCCGTGCCGCGCCTAGAGCCGCGCGCAGCACATCTTGCGGCCCCAGGCCGTTTTGCAGCGTGAGTACCGGGGTCGTCGCGGGCAGTCGTGCAGCGAGCTGCTGGGCGACGCGCTCGGTCTGCCAGGCCTTGACCAACACCAACGCGCCGCGTGCGGCCAAGGGGCCCTCGGGGTCGGCCACGCGCACGGGATAGGTCTGTTCGCGGCCGCGTTCGTCCCGCCAACGGAGGCCATGGGTCCGCAGTGCGTCCAAGGCCGCGCGCCACGTGCCCAGCATCATGACGGATTCCCCAGCCGCGGCCAGCCGCGCGGCGAACAGGCCGGCCATCGCGCCCGTGCCGACGATAAGCCAGGGCTCATCCGTCACGGGTCACCTCCTCATCCGAAAAAACCCGTGCGCGCGCAGCCACGCGTCCAGCGCAGCGGCCTCCTCGGGCTTCATGTGCAAGGTGTGCTCCTCCGCGGGGAACGTACGCGCCTCGACCTCCGCGCGATAGCGCGTCAAGGCTTCGTGGATGATGCGGTTGAGATTCGCGTATTGGCGCACAAAGCGCGGCACATGGCCATCGTTCAGGCCCAATACGTCGTGATAGACCAGCACTTGGCCGTCGCAATCCGGCCCCGCACCAATGCCAATGGTCGGGATATCCAGGATGCGGGTTACGGCTCGAGCCACCTCCACGGGGACAGATTCGAGCACAATCGCGAACACCCCGGCCGCTTGCAACGCGAGTGCGTCTTCAATCAATCGTTGCGCCGCGGCCGCGGTGCGCGCCTGAGCCCGAAAGCCACCCAGTTGATGCACGCGTTGGGGTTGCAGGCCCAAATGCCCCAGGACCGGGATCCCCGCGTCCAGGATGGCGCGGATGACGTCCAGGCGCTCCCGGCCGCCTTCCAGCTTGACCGCGTCCATGCCGGCCTCTTGCAAAAAACGCCCCGCGTTACGCACAGCCTCGGCCGGGGTGGTGTGATACGAGAGGAAGGGCATATCGCCAACCAGGAGCGCGCGGTGCGCGCCCCGGGCCACCGCGCGCGCGTGGTGCAGCATCTCGTCCATCGTGACCGGGATGGTGGTCTCATAGCCCAACACCACCATGCCCAACGAATCGCCGACCAGGATGACGTCGATGCCCGCGCGGTCGGCAGCCCGGGCCGAGGGATAATCGTACGCGGTGATCATGGTGATGGGCTGGCCCGCGCGCTTCTTCTTCCACAGCGTGCGGACGGTGACCTTCTCAGGGGACGAAGCAGGCTGAACAGACATGGGTACCCTCCGTGATAAGTTGAGGTAGGGCCCACAACCAGGTTGGGGGCAGAAGGGCGTGCGTCCCGTCCAGGGGTACGGGCGCATGGAAGATCATACCACGGCCCCGGCGCGGCCCGGTCCTCCTGCGGGGGCACGCGGAGGTTGTAGAAATACCAAGGGGCGAGGGGGCTGGCGCCGTTGGCGTCGCCGCGGGCTGGAAGCTCGCGGCTCATGGCCGCGCTCGCGTGCCACGGCCGCCACGGGCTGGAAGCCCGCGATTAGTTAGCATCAAATTGCGCGCGGATAGTTCAGCCAACGCGCGGGGCGTGCGGCCGACGGCGAGGATAGCGGGCGGGTCAAGGGAGCAGGACAAAATTTGCCTGCACTCCCTCCTGCACGGAGAAGACGCGCGGCACCCGGCCTGCGGTCGCGTACTGAAGCTGCCCTTCACGCGAACGCAACCCCAACGAACCCGACGCCATCACAGCCTGGGCCTTCACAGGTTTCATGAGGAGCGCAACATCGTCCGGCTCAGGATCCAATCGCCCAGGCGGTTGAGATGCGCGTTGAGCCACACCAGGGGTGCCATCCACCACGGCTGAACGACCCCGCGGCGGGGGTGATGCGCCAGGTCCCACAACGCGTCCGCGACGTCCTCCGCGCGCAACGCGACCCCGGGCCACGAGGCCGCGCGCGGTCGGTCCGCGGGGTCTTTGAAGGCCTGCTGGCCAAATTCCGTGGTCACGGGCCCGGGGTAGAGGCCCACCACCCGGATGCCGTCGCGCGCGACTTCCCGGCGCAAGGCCTCGGTGAAACCACGCAAGCCAAATTTGGTCGCGGAATAGACTGTATACAAGGGCAGGCCCACCCAGCCCGCGACGGAAGAGACATTGATAATCACGCCGCGCTTTCGCGCGCGCATTGCAGGCAGGAACGCGCGTGTGACCCAAATCGCGCCTGTGAGGTTGACCTGGATTTGGCGCTGGATGTCGTCGACGGGGTCTAGCGCCTCGAGGCGAGCGAAACGGCCGAGGCCCGCGTTGTTGATCAGCACGTCCACATAGCCCCAAGTCTGCAACACCGCGTCCGCGAGCCGGGCGACCTGCGCTGGATCGCTCACGTCGGTGGGCAAAACCAGGGCCTCCGCGCCCAGATTGTGCAGCTCAGCCGCGAGGGCTTCGAGCCGCTCTCGACGTCGGGCAGCCAGGGCCACCCGATAGCCCCCGCGCGCGAACCGCCGCGCCGCGGCCGCGCCAATGCCCGCGCTCGCGCCAGTAATAACAACAACGGGAAGTGAGGTCGAATGCGTCATGATTGGTTACGGAAGTTAGAAGTTGGTGGTTGGAAGTTGGGAACCACGGATGAACACGGATAAACACAGAAGTTGGTAGTTGGTGGTTAGTAGATGGCTTATTCTGTCGACTGCTGACTACCGACTGTT
>JAADFA010000030.1 GCA_013153135.1 Chloroflexota bacterium | reverse complement strand
GCAGGCTCAGCGCGCGGGACATGGAACGGCAAGGATAGCAGGCGGGTTTCGCCGCCCGCGGCATAGGCTTCTACGAGATTTGCCTGCACCCGGGCCTTCGCCAGTCCTTGACAAGAACGTGGGCTGCGGTATACTGGGGGCACCATGAGCGTATTGTATCGGCTTCCCTTCATGATGGTGATGATGATGGCCAACGGCCCCGCGCGTGGCTCGCGGGGGGTTGGCCGTTTACCACTTTAAAACGGCCCTCACCCGCACATCTGACGCCCCCGGCGAGCCACCGCCGGGGGCGTTTTTTGTTACCCTTTCGTCTAGGAGGTGTTCCATGGCCGGCCCGACGCCCACCCCTCACCCCGCTTGGCAACCTGAAACGCGAGCAATTCACGGCCGACGTTTTGACAATCCCTTGCATAGTGTGGCCGAGCCATTGGTTCCCACCGCGACGTTTTACTTTCGAACTACAGAAGAGTTGCGCGCGTTTCAAGATAAACGTCTGCGCCAGCGGCCCAACGACTACCCCCGGCATGAATACGGACGTTATGGTAACCCAACGGTTGCCGCGGCCGAAGCGCGCTTGGCCGAGCTCGAAACCGCCGATGAAGCCATCCTGGTCGCGTCGGGTATGGCCGCGGTTACGGCAGTCTTACTCACATACCTACGCGCGGGTGATCATGTTATCTTTACCGCGGACGTGTACCGTCGCACCCGCCAATTCTTCCAAGAATGGCTGCCTCGATGGGGTATCCAGAGTACTATGGTGCCGCCCAACGACTTCACCGCGCTTGAACGCGCGATCACGCCACGAACCCGATTGCTTTATTCCGAGACGCCGACGAATCCCTTTTTACGTGTCTTAGATTTAGAGCGATGGGTAACCGTTGCCAAGCAGCACAGCTTGCTAACTGTGCTGGATGCCACGTTTGCAACACCTATTAATCTGCAACCTTTAGCCTATGGAGTAGATATTGTTGTGCACTCCGCGAGCAAGTACCTCGGTGGCCATCACGATTTGCTCGCGGGAGTCATTGCAGGAGCCCGCGAGCAAATCGCTCCGATCCGTGCGTTTTTAGGCACTCTAGGGGCGATCCCAAGTCCCCACGTTGCCCATGAGCTGCTACGAGGGCTCAAGACCTTGCCCTTACGAGTGCGTCATCAAAACCAAAGCGGTCAAATCGTTGCGGAATTCCTCAGCCGCCACCCTGCGGTTGCCCAAGTGTGGTACCCAGGTTTGCCAAGCCATCCCGATCATGCGATCGCGCGGCGAGTGCTGCGAGGTTTTGGTGGTGTGGTCACCTTCACCCTACGTGGTACCCTCGACGACGCACTCGCGTTCGTGGACGCGCTGGAGATTCCCCTCATGGCTCCATCCCTTGGTGGGACCGAAACCCTGATTTCACCCGTCGCGCTGATGTCTTTCGCGTCGTATACCCCTGAAGAGCGTGCCATGCTGGGTATCGAT
Organism: Chloroflexota bacterium; assembly: GCA_013153135.1. Classification (GTDB taxonomy): domain Bacteria; phylum Chloroflexota; class Anaerolineae; order Anaerolineales; family DRMV01; genus JAADEN01. The sequence continues at coordinate 11,688 of JAADFA010000030.1, read as the reverse complement.
GATACGCTCATGCGCTTAGCCCTGGGCCTCGAAGCACCTGAAGACCTCATCCGCGATCTAGATCAGGCCTTGACGTGGATGCAGCGTCGTCCGCGATCTTTTCAACGACCCAAAAGTGAGATAACCCAAACACACGCAGCGGCGTACGCTCCAGCCGGTGCAATAGCCACCTCAAAGCCCGACCTAAACGAGGCCAGCGAGCAATGATATTGTCATATGCGCCAAAGATAACTGTCCGTTGCACAAACCGAACGGGCAGACCCTCAAATAGCGCTTCGAGATCTCGGCGAGTATAAATCCGCACATGAGGGGCAAGACGGTCGCGCCAAGAACGCGGAAGATAATTTACAAATGGGATGTTGCCAAAAATATAACGCCCGCGCCAATAAATGCCATGCGTTTCAAAGGGATAGCCGCGATTCGGACAAAAGAGGAGGAGACGTCCCCCAATTTTCAAAACGCGAATCATTTCGCGAACTGCGGCACGATCATCTTGAACGTGTTCAATAACTTCATGACTAATGACGTAATCAAACGTATTAGAAGGGAACGGCAAAGCTTCGCCTGCGGCATTGACTACCGGGCCATGCTGTGCCGCACGTTGCGCCCAAGGGAAGTCGTACTCCAATCCGATCACACGGCCACCGAGGGCGCGCAAACGAGCTAAATATAAGCCTACCCCGCAACCGTTTTCCAGCCCTAGGCCATGCGGAAAGCGCGGCCCTAGCGCTTTTAGCATCATTTGCAGACGCCGCGTTTGACCTTCGCGCCAAACAAACGACGGCGCACCAAGCTGGGCATATTTCTCCATCACATTCACCCCTGAATGCCCATGCCGCAATCTACGTACATCATTGTACTTGAGCTTAGCCAAGGTCCAATGAATTAGATTCGGACATAGCACAAAAAAGCGGCTACTCCGAGTGAGGGGGGCACCCGGAGTAGCCGCTTTCATTTTTCTTATAATCGAAAAGGCATCTCTTGTCAAGGGCCCACTCTCTGAACTCTGGACAAAAGCTTGGACATCTATAGTACAAGTCCTAAACGAAAACCATCATGACGCTACGGGAATTTCCCAATTTAGGCGTAATTAGCTTGGAATCTTCAGTTTATCTCTAAAGCTGTTCAAACTTTGGTCCAAACTCTAACCCGCGCTCCGTATCGCACGTCTCGACGCCGAAATTTATAGCAAACCCCTGGCGCGGCAAGACCCGCCCGCGGGACCGGCACGCGTCCAGCCGCCCGCGGCATGGGCTTCTACGAGATTAGCCTGCACCCTGAGCATTTCGCTTGCGGATTGGGAAGGGCATTTCTTCCTGGGAAGTTCCTCGTCAGGCCCAGAGGCCTTTCCTGCACGGCCCGATACCCACCGAGCCCTCGCTGCTCGCCTTCGCTATCGGTGCACGTGCTGACTAGAAGCTCAGACGGAAAGCTTTTTGGTACAATGAAAATAGACGCCCCAGTAGCTCAAAGGAGAGAGCAGCCGCCTCCTAAGCGGTGGGTTGAGGGTTCGACTCCCTCCTGGGGCTTGCATCGAGCCTCAAGCCGGGCTATAATTAGGTCACCTTGAGCCACCGTAGCTCAGTCGGCAGAGCAGTCGCCTCGTAAGCGACGGGTCGCGGGTTCAAGTCCCGCCGGTGGCTTTGGCGCCCCGACCATTTACGGGGCGCTCTTTGCTTAAAACTCTCTAAAAATACAGCCAAAACTTTGTGGTGTGTCGTATCTTTATAGTAGAACCTCGACGAAACATCAAGTTACGGAGAGCCATCATGGACAAACTCATCTTCTCCCTCTGCCCTCACGATGCGGTACGCAACTTGCCCGCTTGGATCGAACTGGAGCTCCACCTTCGGCAACGTGCGGGTTGCCCCTACCCTGCCCAATATTTCACGGATTTTGAGAGCTTTTATAAACAGGGCTTCCCGCGGCTGGGTGCGGGCTATCTCAACCCTCTTGACCTGCTGGCTGCGGTGGATGAACGAGGATTCACACCCCTAGCCCGCGCGCCCTTCCCTGAGGCAGTGGTGGCGATTACGGCCGCGGACCATCCGAGCCAAGAGCAAGATTTGAATGGCGCGACGTGGGCTATTGTGCCACGACAGTTCGCGTCCTATCTCGGACTCTACGTGGGGCAACAACGAGGGCTGAAGCCAGGGCGCGTGGTCTTGGCCGAATCGTGGCTGCAAGTGGTCCGTTGGGTTGCCGAGGGACGGGTGCCTTACGGCTTGGTTTACAAAGGTGTCTATGAGCATCTAAGCGCGCTCAGCCGGGAAAATGTCCAGGTTATCGGCGAAGCGGAAGTGGATTTCGCGTGGCACGGGTTCGTGCTCACTGGGCAAGCGCCGCCCGAGCTGCGCGACCGTTGCCAAACAGTGCTGCTCAACATGCACCATGACCCGCAAGGTCGGACCATCTTGGACCGCCTCGGTATGGAACGCTGGTTGCCTATCGACCAGTTGGATCGCCTGCGCGAGGCGGTCAACCAAGGCCGCGCCGCGCTCCAAGCCTTGCTCGACCAAACACCCGGTGCGCGTTAGCAGGCACGTCATCTTTGCTCGGCGTCCAGGCTTATACCCGCGTAGCCCTCGGCCGCCCACGGGCCGGAGCGGGATTTGGTATAATATTACACCTCATAGCCCTATACGGAGGCGAGCCATGGAAGACTTGGGTCGTCTTTTTATCTACCTTGGTGCTTTATTCCTGGTTTTGGGCGGCGTGATGTGGCTTCTAAGTCGCCTGGGCCTTTCGTGGGGGCACTTGCCCGGCGATATTGTCATTCAACGCGAGGGCTTCACCTGCATGGTCCCTATCATGAGCTCCCTTGTGCTATCCTTGTTGCTGACGCTGATCCTGAATTTATTAGCCCGCGGTTGGCCTTTCGGCGACTAATCTGGCCGTCCACGAGGCAATTAGATAACTATTGACGTGGTTTTTCCCAGGAGGTCTTTATATGTCCGAGACCCAAGGCTGGAGCGCGTTATTTATCGATTTTGAAAATTTACACATTAGCGCGCAAAACGCCCTGCACCAACGTCTCAATTGGTATGCCATCCATCGCTTGCTTCAACAACGCTACGCGCCGTTGGCCATCCGGCGGGTGTATGCCTACTGGCCACGCTTTGAATCTTTCATCGGCCTGTTCCTGCGGCTAGGATATGAGCCCATCCTTACTCCAACCTATTATCGAGATAAGCCCACGGATACCCGCATGATTATCGATGTTATTACGCTAGGTCAGGCGCCTGGCATTCAAACCGTTATCCTCGGTACGGGTGACAGTGACTTTGTTGACGTGGTTCATATTTTGCGACGTCAAGGCAAACGCGTCATTGGTTTGGGTATTCAAGAGACGACCTCCTCTTACCTCATCACGGCTCTAGACGACTTCATTGCATATGAGACCCAAATTCAAACACAAATTCAAACTCAACAAAGTGACCTCCAAGATACGGTACGTCGATACTTGAATATCCTAAGTCAATCGCGCGTACGCCTACATCCCTCGCGCCATCGGGTACGTTATGCGTTGTTTATGCACCAAGCCCTGACTCGCCAAGGCCCGATCGAATACTCGCGCGTGATTGAGCAGTTGCAAGCGCGCGCACAAAAAGAGGGCGTTCCCGAAGCCGTCATCACAGGATTGGGGCACCAAGTGTTTCGATCCTACGCGCTGGAATTCTTACGTGACACTACTCAAACCAACGGCAAACGCCGCCTATGGGACCAGCCTACTCGCCTGCGGGAGCCCTTAGACCGCGACCCTATGGCTTTTTTGAACTGGATTGACTTGTGGACAGTCTGGCGCTGGGTTACCTCTTTAGGCGCCGAGGCCATGGACCCCAAGGCTGTAAGCTACATTCTCTACGGCGATAGTGATCGCGCGGCGCTGGTGCAACGAGCAAAACACTTTATCCGCGTGGCACGCCAAATCGAGAAATGGCCACCCGACGATCCCAAAGCGCTCCTCGCCGCGCTCGGAACCCCAGGAGTCCCATCCTCGGCTTTGAAGGGCAGCATGGTATGATTGATTCAGGCAAGGGTTATGGGGGAAACATGCTCATCGATACCCATACCCACGTGCACTTTGAGGCCTTTGATAAGGATAGGCCTGAGGTCATCCAACGTGCTCGCGAGGCCGGTGTCGTCGCGCTCATCGACCCCGCCATAGATGTCGCGAGTGCGCGCCGTGCGGTCGCGCTGGCCCATACATACTCGGACTACTTTGTCGCGGTCGGCGTGCATCCCAACACTGTGGCACGCACATGGCAAGGTGCCGAGACCTTAAACGCGCTCCGCTCGCTCGCCACCGACCCGGTCGTGGTCGCCATCGGCGAAATCGGGTTGGATTATTACCGCGACGAAACACCGCCAGCGCAACAGCGTGCGGCCCTACAAGCCCAGCTCGCCTTAGCTACTGAACTCGCGCTCCCTGTCATCCTTCATCAACGCGAATCCATCGACGATCTGCTCGCCATCCTGCACGACTGGGTTACCGACCTGCAGGCCCAGGGTCATCCCCTGGCGCAGCGCCCCGGCGTACTTCATTCCTTCTCCGCCGGACCTGAGGAGGCCATGCGCGGGGTTGAGCTGGGTTTCTTCATTGGCTTGACTGGCCCCATCACTTTTAAAACCGGCGATCGCATGCGCGCGGTCGCCCGGACTGTTCCATTGGACCGCGTGCTCATTGAAACCGACGCGCCATTTATGGCCCCCCATCCCAAGCGAGGACGACGAAACGAGCCCGCGTTTGTGCAGTACATTGCCGAGCGCCTCGCGCGCGAACGGGGCTTACCCTTCGAACTTGTCGCGGCCCAAACTACAAGGAACGCGTTACGTCTCTTCCAGATCAACATCGCTGCCCAACCACCAACGGAGCCTTAGAAACCCCAGGAGGAGCGCCATGGCCCCCTCAATTTTGGTTCTGGAAGATGAGCCCATGCTCAACCAGCTATACACCAAAGCCCTGCAACGGGGCGGCTATGAGGTTACCCAAGCCTACACCATGGCCCAGGCCCGAGAGATTTTACAAGACCGCACCTTTGACTTCATGCTCGTCGACCTACGCTTACCCGACGGTATCGCAACCACCTTGCTCCGGGAACTCAGGGATCAACTTCAGGCTCAAGGCACTCGCGTCGTTGTGCTCACCGCGGAAGCGCGCTATCGAGATGAATTGCAAGAAATGGGATATGATAACTTTTTTGAAAAGCCCATCTCGCTGAAAATGTTGCTGCAATTCCTCGCCCGCCTGGGGCAGGAGCACTAAGGCGCGCGATGCACCGAGCTTAGGGCTGCCCTAGACGGGGATGGTTCAGAGGGATGGGGATATCTTGGGGCTTTAGCGCCTCATGGCGCATAGCCCCATCATCAGGGGGGATTTCTATGAACAAACAACAATTGGTGTTGCTCGCCGCGCTCGTGCTTCTGCTCGGCTTGTTCCTCAGCCTTAGCGCGTGCAACGCGCAGCCCACAACCTCGCCTGGTGAAGCCTTGATCCAAAAAGGCAAATGCTTCGCGTGCCACGCCTATCCGGGCAATCAAGCCGTCACCGACGAAAAGCTCGCGCCCAGTTTCTGCCGCACCCAGCGCCGCTATTGGAACGGCGAAATCGACCGGGCCTACTTGCGCGAGTCCATTGTCAATCCCAAAGCTCAGGCCGGGCCTATGCCCATGGACGAAGCACCGGGGCCCCATACGCCCACGCCATGGAACCCTCACCTGCGTATCATGCCCGAGGGCTACGCGGATATATTTACCGATGAGGAGATCGATCAAATCATTGATTTCATCCTCAACCTTGATTGCAGCACCTTCACCCCAGGAGCACCAAATTGACGTGGCGCATCTTTATCTCTGACCGCATCCATGAGGACGGTCTCGCGCGGTTGCGTGAGGCCGAAGACGTGACCGAGGTCGTGCTCAAACCCGGGCTCACCGCGGCCGAATTGGCTCGCGAGTTGGCCCAAGGCTACCACGCGCTGGTTGTGCGCAGCCGCACCAAAGTCACGCGCGAACTGCTCGAAGCCGCGCCCGCGCTACGCGTCGTTGGCCGCGCAGGGGTCGGCGTGGATAACATTGACCTGGAAGCCGCCCGCGAGCGGGGGATCGTGGTGGTCAACGCGCCTGAAGCCACGACCGACGCGGTTGCCGAGCATACCCTAGCCCTGCTGTTCGCGGTCGCGCGGCACATCCCCCAGGCTGATGCCAGCATGAAGGCCGGTCGCTGGGAAAAGAAGGCCTTTATGGGCGTGGAGCTCGCGGGTAAAACCCTGGGCATCATCGGCGTCGGGCGCATTGGCGCGGCTGTGGCCCGCCGCGCGCGCGGGTTGGGGATGCAAACCCTCGGTTACGACCCCTACCTCTCGGCCGAAGCTTTGGCCGCGCGCGGGGTGGAACCTGTGACCGACCTGGCTGCACTTCTCGCCCGCAGCGACGTGGTCAGTGTGCACGTACCCTTGACGCCCGAAACGCGCGGCCTACTCAACGCGGCAGCCTTCGCGCGCATCAAACCCGGCGCGATCGTGCTGAGCACCGCGCGCGGCGGAGTAATCGATGAGGAGGCACTCTTAGCCGCCCTAGAAGACGGCCGCGTGGCCGGCGCGGGATTAGACGTGTTCGAACACGAACCTCCGGGCGCGACACGACTCGTAACGCACCCGCGCGTGGTCGCGACGCCCCACGTCGCCGCGCAAACGCGCGAGGCCCAAGCACGGGTCGCGCGGGATATCGCGGATGAGGTGCTCGCTGCGCTCCGAGGGCGACCGCTTCGCTGGCGTGTGGTATAAGCGCCACACGAGCTGCACGCCGCGCTAGGTCCGTGCAGAGCCATCCTACAAGGAGGCCAACATGATCCTTTGGGGCGAGCTTGCGGCCTTAGCCGCGGCTGTGTGTTTCTCCTTAGGCCCCACATTTTTTACTTTAGCTGGTCGTCGCGTGGGCGCGCACGTTACCCTGCGATGGCGCTTGCTCTTAGCTAGCCTGCTGCTCGCGGGGATTCACACCTTGGTCTACGGACGTCCGTGGCCCCACGTTACCGCGTACCAGGCTGGGCTACTCTTCGCGGCCGGGTTCTTCGCCCTCGCGCTGGCCGATTCGCTCCTGTTCCCCGCGTTTGTGCGACTGGGTCCGCGCTTGGCTATGCTCATCCTAAACCTACAGCCCGTTTTGGCGACGGCCCTGGCCTGGGTTACCCTCAAAGAGCGTCTGGCCCTATGGCAATTGGCTGCCATCGCGCTCGTACTAGCCGGGGTATCCGTGGTAGTGCTCGAGCAAGGGAACGGCACGCGTACGCTCCAAGGACACGTCGATTGGACCGGCGTTGGCATGGCCGTGGGGTCGGCCCTGCTCGGCGCAGTAGGCGTATTGCTCGCGAAACACGGGATGCAGGGCCAGGTTCCTGCGCTGAGCGCGAACCTGCTCCGGATGCTGGGCGGCATGGTTCCTATCTGGCTCTGGGCCGCGCTGCGGCGCCAGCTGCGCGCGACGTGGGCCGCGGTCCGCCAGGATCGACGCGCACTGCAGTACTTGCTCGCGGGGGTGCTGGTCGGCCCGGTTCTGGGCATGTCCCTCTCGCTGTTCGCGCTGCGCACCATACCCGTCGGCATCGCGACCACCTTAACCGCCCTGCCGCCCGTACTCTTGCTGCCCATCGGCCGCTGGGTGTTCCACGAACACATCAGCCCACGCGCAGCCATCGCCACCCTCGCGGCTACCGGGGGCGTGATTTGGCTCCTTGTCGGTGGTTAGACGCATGAGGCCGACACCCATCAATCCCTAGCGGTGCGATAAACCCAAACTTGACTTTGATGATCTTAGCAGGAGGTGCTATGACCCAACCGAAGCAACAGGTCGACGTGCTGATTACAGGGGGCATTGTGCTCACCATGGACCCGGATTGGCAGCAGTTCGAGCCCGGTGCAGTCGCGGTCCAAGGCGACCGGATTGTCGCCGTCGGACCCGCGGATGCGCTCGCAGCGCAGTACACCGCGAACGACGTAGTGGACGCGACGGGCAAAGTGGTGATGCCGGGCCTGGTCAACGCGCATACCCACGTGCCCATGACCCTTTTACGCGGCCTGGCCGACGACCTGCGCCTGGACGTGTGGCTGCTAGGCTATATGATGCCCGTGGAGCGGGAGTTCGTCTCGCCCGAATTCGTGCGCTTAGGCACGTTGCTAGCGGCCGCGGAGCTCATTCGCTCGGGTGTGACCACCTTCGCGGACATGTATTATTTTGAGGATGAAGTCGCCCGCGCGACCGCGGAAGCCGGGCTACGCGCAGTCGCGTCGCAAACGGTGCTCAAGTTCCCCGCGCCGGACGCGAAATCGTACGAGGAAGCCTTGGAATACGCGGAGGACTTCATCCGCCGTTGGAAGGGTCACCCCCTCATTGTGCCAGCCATTGCTCCCCACGCGCCCTACACCACCACGCCCGAAATCTTGCGTACCGCGGCCAAGATCGCAGCCACATACGACGTACCGCTGCACATCCATCTCGCAGAAACGGCGCTCGAAGTGGAAAACATGCGCCGCGAGCACAATATGCCTGTCATACCCTACGTAAAGAAACAAGGGTTGTTTGAGGCCAAAGTGATTGCGGCGCACTGTGTGCATATTGACGAGGGCGAGATGTACACCCTCAAACATCACCACGCGGGGGTGGCTCACAACCCCAGCTCAAATCTCAAGCTGGCTTCGGGCATCGCACCCGTGCAACAAATGTTGCGCGTGGGGCTTAATGTGGGCATCGGGACGGATGGCCCTGCGTCCAACAATGATTTGGACATGTTCGAAGAAGTACGGTTGACTGCGCTGCTAGCCAAGGGCGCGACAGGCGACCCGACCGCGGTGCCCGCGACCACCGCGCTGCTCATGGCCACGCGCATGGGCGCGGCCGCGTTGCACCTCGACCACATCACGGGCTCGCTAGAACCCGGTAAGCGTGCCGATATTATCTTAGTCGATATTACGCCCGTACACAATCAACCTCGCTTCCGCCGCGACCCCAAGGGAGTGTACGCTCAGATTGTGTACGCGGCCAAGTCCACCGATGTAACTGACGTGATGGTCAACGGCCGCTGGCTCATGCGGAATCGCGCGTTGCTCACCGTGGCTGAGGAGGAGTTCATCGCGCAGGCGCAAGACCTGGCCCGCCGTATCGATGCGTTCCTCATTCAGCGGGAACGATCGGTGCTCTCTAAGCTCATCGCGATTGAGCAAGCAACTGAGCAGGAGAGCTACGAGGTCCAGGTTAAGGTGCCCATCACGCCCGAGCAAGCGGAGGAGATTGTTCGGGTGCTCCATACGCACCCTGAGATCGACATCCTGTACACGCGGCACTATCGCCAGTACGATACGTACTTCTTCTTCCGCGATGGGGAAGAGGCCCTGCGTTATCGTGAAGATGAGTTTATCGGGCCGGATGGCCGGGTGGAGCGGGTTCGCTACCGTCTGACTTTGATCGGCCCATCGCACGAGCGTGCGTTCGACGGCGCGATTTTGCTCTCCCGGAGCCGTTATCTAGCTCAGGCATCGCACAGCCTGCGCTTTTATCGCGAGTACTTCCAACCGCAGCGCGAGGTTGAGGTGGTGAAGGACCGCCGACGCTGGAAGATACGATATCGGGATACCGAGTTCTTCGTCAACCTCGACCAGGTGGAAAAGCCCATCCAGGGCAACTTTGTGGAGATCAAAAGCCGTACCTGGAGTGCGCGCGATGCAGAACGCAAGGCCGCGCTCATCAGCGAGCTATTACAAGGGTTCGGCCTGGATCCAAATCGCGCGGTCAAGGCCGAATACACCGATATGGCCTCTTTATAAACAAACCTCACAGCTCTTAAACGCGCAACGCCCCCGGAGTCGACCGGGGGCGTTGTCACTTTTAGGGACTGTCAAGACAGCTTAGTGGTGAGCTTGGGTCGCTTGGGCCATGAAGACCATGGCCAACATGCCGAACACAAAGGCCTGAATCAGACCCACGAAAAGCTCCATGCCGTAGAAACCGAAGAGGATCATGGGTGCGAGGGTGCCCATCACGAAGAGCAACACCGAACCGGCGAAGATGTTGCCGAACAACCGGAAAGAGAAGGAGAGGATCTTGGAGATTTCAGACACAATCTCCAGAAGGCCCACCGCGAAATCCAGCAGCCCCATTCCTGGTTTGGTGACCAAGGCGCGGAAGTTGAAGAACTTCTCCAGGTAATGAATGCCTTGGGCTTGTAGGCCAAAAACTTGGGTCATGGTCACCGCGACCAGGGCTAGAGCTAGCGTGAAGTTGAGGTCGGTGGACGCGACCCGGAAGAAGGGCACCAACGCGTAGCGCGGCTCAGCCGCGTGCCCGGCTCCATGAGCCCCTTCTGGGGTCACGTTCCCCGGACCATGCGCTTGGTCGCCACTAGGTTTGACCAAGGTATACAGCGCGCCACCGAACAGCGGTTGGACCGGGTACCCGTGTTCCGATTCGTGGAGCAAGCCGATGGAATCGATACCGGGCAAGAGCTCCATCCAGTTGACGATCAGCACCAGCAAGGTGATGGTGGCGAAGTAGGGGAAAATCTTGCGGGCCCACTTGCCGGCCGTCGCTTCGGTGAGGTTGTAGATCACCTCAAGCAGGCTTACGATGACGCCGCTAAAGCCATCGATGATGTAGTTGCCCGTGGCCAAGGCCTGCTTAACCCGACGACCGACAACGTAGCCGATGACCAACACCGTAATGTACGCGATGGCCCAAGTAATGAAGGTGTTGGTCAGATACACGGGCCCCAAACCTGGGATGCTGTACAGCACAATAGGATGCTCAGGATTGGGGAGCGCTTCGGCAGGCAATTGAACATGGGGTTGGATGGGCGGGAAGAACTTCATCGCGACGATGGTAAGTGCAATGAGCACGATCAGAGTGAAGCACCCCGCGCCCCCACTGCGCGACGTTTGGGCGTTATGAGTTTGATTCGCCACGGCGCTGCTCCTCCTGTTTAGGGGTAGAGGGAGTGATTCGAGAGACCGTCCGGCGGACGATCCAAAACATGAGGACCAGCGTGACCGGCACGCTGGCGACCAATAGGATCACCGTCCACAGCGGACGGCTATTGAAACGCGCATCCAACCAAAGCCCCAGCAGAAGGCTCACAATGATAATGAAGGTTGTCAACAAACCAACCTGGCTGGCGACCGCAGCCAACGCCAGGTTCATGGCATATCGCTGCTTATCCGGTTTGCTCATAGCACTCACCCGGTTCGGCCAAAATGCATGTGCATTGTATCACAAGTCCTGAAAGGCACCAAGATTGTTCACACCCTTCCGTCGTCATCCTTGCAAGCTAGCATACTTGCAATGCTGCTGAGCCGCTATCAAAAAGGCCTGCAAAGAAAAACGCCGGGCAGGGCGTTGGGCCCTGTCCGGCGTGACGCAGGCATAATCAGCGCTCACTGCGCGGCCTGTCCTTCCACCACCTCGCCTTCGGGCGTTTCTTCGCCCTCAGGCTCCGCGCGGGCGATGACCTTGAAGGTCAAGCCCTTGCCGTCCTCAGCCAGATCCACCAGCACGGTGTCGCCCTCTTTGATCTCGCCCGAGAGCACCTTGAGCGAGAGCGGGTCCAACAACTCGCGCTGGATGGCCCGCTTGAGCGGTCGGGCGCCGAACTCGGGGTCGTAGCCCACTTCGGCCAGGTATTCCTTGGCCCGATCCGTGACC
>JAADFA010000153.1 GCA_013153135.1 Chloroflexota bacterium | reverse complement strand
TACCCAAAGGCGGCCCCGCGCCGTTGCAAGCACGACGCGGGGCCGATGGCCATGCCGGTGTGGGGATGCGCATCGCTCCTCGCACGAGCGTGCTCAAGGAACCCAGAGGAGCAGCGCGAACCCCGCGAGCAGGGCCGCGCTCAGCCAGGTGAGCCGCTGCCGCCAATACGCGGATAAACGATGCGCGCGGCTGAAGAGAGCTAGAAGGCCCAGCGAGCCCAGGACCATGCTCCCGTAAAACAGCACGACCACGGCCACGCCCGCGCGCCAATCCTGCCGCGCGAGCTCAACCACCGGGGGGCCCAAAACGGTGGCCCAAAAGATGTAGGGATTGGGATTGACCAGGTTGATGAGCACAGCTTGGCCCAACGAACGCACCCGGCCGCGCGCATCGTCTTCCTGGGCCTCGGGCCGCGCGGCGCTGCGGGCCAGCTGCCACGCGAGCCAGAGCAAATACGCGCTACCCAGGACCCGCAAGGCGTTCAGCCACGTTAAGGGTAGGCGGCTGAGGACGAGCAGGGTGAGCGCGACGATGGGCCCATCGCTGAGCAAAGGCGTGAACGCGAGGAACCACACGTTTCGCCAACCCCGACGCAGGGCTTGGGCCAGAAAGAAGGCCTGCAGCGGGCCGGGCATGAGCGCAGCCGAGAGGCCGAGCCCGACCGCGGTCCATAAGGCCGTGCTGCTGTCGGTCATGGCCGGCCTCACGGGCTAGTCGCCGTTGGGGCCTTGTTCCCAGGGCGGCGTGGGCTGCCCACCCTGGCCCAGTTCGCGCGACCGCACGTACGCGGCCCAGACCGCGCGCGAGAGTGCGGTCCGAAAGCCCGCCTTTTCCAAGTAATACAGGGCCGACGCGGTTGTGCCGCCCGGCGAGGTCACTTGGTTGCGCAGGTGCGCGAGGTGAACTTCGTCTTGCAGGCGTCGGTAGAATTCGGCGGAGCCCAGCACGGTGTGCACGACGAGTTTCTCCGCGATGCGCCGCGGGAAACCTAGATGCACGCCCGCATCCACTAGGGCTTCCATAAAGAGAAAGACGTACGCGGGTCCGGTGCCCGATAGGGCGGTGGCCATATCCAGATAATTCTCGTCGTTCATGTAGATCTCTTCGCCCAGGGCGGCTAGAATCGCCCGCGCGAGTTCGCGCTGTTCCTCGGTCACGGGGGGCGACGCGGTCCATACGGAGATGCCCTTGCCAATTTGGCCTGGCGTATTGGGCATGGCGCGCACAACGTAGGGGTGGCCTAACTTGGCCGCGATCTGGGCCATGGGCGCGCCAGCCACGATGGAGAGCACCAATGCATCTTTAGGGATCGCACCGCTGAGCTCGTCAAGCACCTTGGATAGAACTTGGGGCTTGACCGAAAGCACCACCACGTCGGCTTCTTGCACCGCGGCCACATTATCGGTGATGGGCACAATGCCATAGCGTTTTTCCAGCTCAGTTACCCGTTCTTCACGCGGCCCTGAGGCCACAATGCGGCTGGGCGGCGTGACTTTTTTGCGGATGAGCCCGCTGATCATGGCTTCGGCCATGACGCCCGGACCGATAAACACGATGCGCGGTTGTTCTAATGCCATCCTCGCACCTCCTGGGCTGATGGATGGGCCGATTCTACCATGGTCTCTGCGCGAAGTAGGAAGATCTGGCTCGGGGAAAGCCTCGATGTTCTTGGTTCAGCAGGGACCCGCGCACAAGCAAGACGGGCGTGGTATACTTGCGGCTGCATAGATATTTTGCAGGAGGCACCCTATGGACCGTGCCGCGCTCTCTCCGGGTGTGCTTTGGGCTTTGCGTTGGCTCTTGGCCTGGTTGGCTGTAGGGTTGGCTCTGGTCTGGCCGGGCTGGCCCTGGTGGTTGCTTATGGCGTTAACCTTGGTTGCGGAGCCATTGGCCTGGGCTTGGGCTGGCCGGGTGGAAGAAGACGATCAGGTTCCGCGGCGTAAGACGGCTGCCCTGCTCGCGGGCGCCCTATGGCTCGCATCGTTAGGCGGTGGTGCGGTGTTGGGCGCGTGGGTGAGTGGCCCCATGGGCGTGCCGTGGAGCGTGCGTTTGGGCTGGTGGGTCTTAGCGGTGATTGGAGGATGGCTCATTGCCCAGGGCCCCGCGCGTGGCCCCGCTTGGGCGGTTGGCGTGGCCGCGTTGAGCGCCGCGGTGTATGGGAGCGCGTTCTTCGCGGGCGCCGCGTTGGGGCAGGGCGCGTGGGCCACGTTTTGGGCTGCGCTGCATGGGTCGGTACTCGCGCTGTTATGGGGTTGGGCTGTGAGCGCGGCCACGTGGAGCGCGCGACAGATGGCGCCCCTGAGTCAGCCATGGATGCTCGCAGTGCTGTTCTTTGTGGCGACCGTCGCGCTGGCCGGGTTCGCGTTCGTGGGCGAGACGCCCCTTATGGCTGCCGCTCGGCTGCCGGGTGTCTCGCAGCCCACGCCTTCGCCTTATCCTGAACTCGCCCGTACCCTAACGGCTATTGCTGAGGGGAATCAGGCGGAGGCTCAAGCTCCATCGCCGGAGCCGAGCCCGACACCGCAACCTTCGCCTTCGCCAACGCCCGCGGCCACGGAAACTCCCACGCCGACCGTGCCCGCAGCTTCTCCTACGCCGGCGTGGATGAATTGGCCCACCCCAACACCGCTGCCTACGTGGCCTCCGCCGCCTGTGCAAACAGGTTACGGTGTGGTGCGCGCGCCGGAAGCATGGGGCGGCGCGGCGATTCGTAAGGAGCCGGGCATGGAGTTTGATGTTTTGCTCTACGTGCCCAATGGGACGATATTGAAAGTGATCAAGTATCGAGTCGTTCCGCCCCAGGTATGGCTCAAGGTGCGCAACCTGGAAGAAACGTGGGAAGGTTGGATTTTGAGCGATCTGGTTCAAGTTGCAACCCCTTCGCCGTGACGTGAGGCGACGACTGGCGACAGCAAAACGGCCCCCGAAACCCGGGGGCCGTTGTGTTTTGGATTTCCATCCCAGCAAGCGATCGCTTCAATCCCCCAAGCGCAAATCGTAAAGCCATTCCCATTCGGCCCGATACCAGGCCACCAGGCGTTCCACGCCCTCCTCAAGGGAAACGCGTGGCTCCCAACCGAGCAAACGCCGGGCCTTGGCAATGGAGGCCCACGTGTGGGGCATGTCCGCGGGATGACGCTCGAGGAACTCCAGTCGCGCGGTTCGGCCGCACGCTTGCTCGATTAAGCGGACCAGGTCTAGCAACGGCCTAGGCGCGTCGTTGCCCAGGTTGATGATTTCGTAGCCGGCCTCCAGGTTCAGCGCAGCTACGGTTCCGCGCGCGATATCGTCGATGTAGGTGAAATCCCGTTGTTGCGTACCATCGCCGAAGATACGCACGGGCTGACCTTCGCATATCCACTTGGTGAAGCGCAACGGGCTCATATCCGGCCGACCCGCGGGACCGTATACGGTGAAGTAGCGGAGCACAGTGATATCCAGGTCGTACAGATGATGATACGCGTACGCGGTGACTTCCGCACTCTTTTTGCTCGCGGCGTAGGGCGAAAGGGGCGCGTCGGTCGCGGCGTCTTCGCGGAAGGGGGGCGGTGTGCCTGCATAGACGCTGGACGTGGACGCGAGCAGGACCTTGGGCACGCCGTAACGCCGCGCGAATTCGAGCATGTTGACCGTACCGGTGACGTTGGTGCGGTAGTAAATCCAGGGGTTGCGCAAGCTTGCCCGGACACCCGCGCGCGCGGCCAGGTGAATGATGCCGTCATACCTCCCAAATCGACGCAGCTCATCTACCGCGTTCCAATCCGCCACATCCATTTGCAAGAAGCGAAAGGTTCGATGAGCTTGCAGCTGACGGAGGCGATAGGCCTTGAGGCGCACATCGTACGCTTCGTTGAGGTCATCCACCCCCAAGACGTGGTGCCCTGCGTCCAAGAGCATGTGCGCGACCCGTGACGCAATGAAGCCCGCGACGCCGGTAACAAGATAATGGGCCATTAGGACACCTCCTGCGAGCTCGGGGATGCATCCGGGAGGATGCCCCACGCGCGCAGGGCCTGGCCGAGGGCTCGATAGTCGGCCTCCATGACCGCGCGCAGGGGCGGCCGGTAGAGGGCCACCGCGGGGTGGTACATGGGCACGATCCAGCGGTCTCCGCGACGTACGGGTCGGCCGTGTACCTGGCTAATCTTCGCACCAGGCAGGAAATAAGCCATGGAAAAACGGCCCAGCGTCACAATAACCCGCGGGTCGATGGCCAGAATCTGATCGCGCAAATAGGGCTGACACGCGCGCAGCTCCTCAGGCTTTGGATCTCGGTTGCCCGGAGGTCGACATTTGATGATGTTAGTAATAAAGACTTGATCGCGGCGCAGGCCTGCGATCGCGAGCATTTCATCTAACACACGACCAGCAGCACCAACGAAGGGCCGGCCCGAGCGGTCTTCGTAATAGCCCGGGGCCTCGCCCACCAGCATGACGGCCGCATCGGCTGGACCTTCGCCCGGGACAGGATTGCGCCGGGTGCGGTGCAGTGGGCAGCGGGTGCACGAGCGAATAGCTTGCGCGATGGCTTCAAGGGATGGGGGCGTGGTCATCTGACTACCTCACGAGCAGGATCGCTGCATTCGTAGCGCATCGGTCGGGCCTTGGGCTGTTTGATAGTACCCACGACGTCGCCCGGCTTCCCGGAAGCCAAGCGCGCGGTAGAGCGCGATGGCCGCGTGGTTGTCCACACGTACTTCCAAATCGATTTGCCGTGCGCCTTGTGCGCAGGCCTCGCGCACCGCGCGGGCGACCAGGTGCCGGGCGAGACCACGACGGCGATGTTCGGCCGCAATGGCGACGGTCGCGATTTCCGCTTGGTCCGCAACGAGCCACAGGATCAAGAAGCCGACCACTTGCCCGTTTGCCATCTCTTCTACCACCCAGGCCCGGCTGAGGGGATTGCGCACTTCGTACTGAAAGTGCTCTTCGGCCCAGGGCAAATCAAAGCTCGCACGGCTCAGAGCGGCTGCATGCGCCGCGTCCTCGGGACGCATCCAGCGCACGCGGTAGCCCGGGGGGAGCGGAGGGAGCGGGTCCATGGCACCTTTTCTTTACGCGGGGATGGCGGTTTGGGTCGTGACGTAAAAAGGAACTAACGTCTCAGCCGCGTCGACATGGCCCCGCTGGAAGCGTTCCCATGCCAGCTCTGCGAGCACGCCGGGCCGTCGAGTGCATTGGGCCGGGCTCCCTAAGCGCACGTGTTTGTTCGCGGCTAGGGTCGCACGCGCGTCCGGTGGGAATTCGCCACAGACCAGGCTGGGCTCCCGGATCTCGGAGGCTAGCAAGGCCGCGGTGTAGAGCTCAGGGCGGCTTTCAGCTCGCCATTGGTTGCCGCGCACCCGGTACCATGTGGCCGCGAAGCGCCCGCGACCGATGGGCAACGCCGCGATCAGGGGTACGCCTGGTTCGGGCGGTACCACCGCGGCGAAGATATCCAGCGTAAACACCCCGATTAAGGGTGTGTTGAGCGCGAGGGCCATGCCCTTGGCCAAGGCTACGCCCGTGCGCAAGCCCGTAAATGCGCCGGGCCCAATGGCCACCGCGATAGCCCGCACGTCTTCAGGTTGAATTTGGGCTTGCTCCAGGGCCCACGCGACCCGCGGCGCGAGCTCAACCGTGTGCCGCCGGGGTGCGGGCCATACAACCTCCACAACCACGCGGTGCCCGTCGTAGAGGGCAACGCCTGTTTGGCTTGAGGATGTATCCAAGGCCAGCAACATCACGTCCCATCCTAGGTGCCTACGGTGCTCTTGTGAAAGCGCCGGAGCAAACGCAAGCTCTCCGGGCCCCGGGCTTCAAAGAGCAAGTGGCGTTTCCAGTCGTCCAACCAGGTGAGGTGGATGTCGAGCCGGTCGGGCGGGAGCACATCCGCGATGCGGTCGGCCCATTCGACAACTAAGGGACCCGAATCCCACGCGGTGGGAAGGTCCAAATCCCAGGCTTCGTTGGGCGATTGCAGGCGGTATGCGTCCAGGTGATAGAGGTTCTGCCCATCGGGGCGCCGGTAGACGTTGAGCAAGATGAAGGTCGGGCTGGTCACTGGGTCCAGCGCACCCCAGCCCGCGGCAATGCCCTGAACGAAGGTAGTTTTGCCCGCGCCCAGGTCGCCGATGAGGCCGATGACCATACCGGGTTTGAGCAACGCGCCCAGACGCATCCCCAGGCGCCGGGTTTGGTCTGGGGAATGGGTGAAGAACTCGAACGTGTTGGGCCGCAAGATGGGCACGAGACCCTACCCTCCGCGGGGATTCAGGAGAAAGTATAGCACATCGGGGACGGGGGAAGGATGGCTTTCAGCCATCAGCCACGCAGCCACCAGCGTAGCCACGCGTAGGTGCCCGCGGGTACGATGAGGTTGTCGATTTCAGGCCAGGGTGCGCTTTCGAGCACCGCGCCGAAGAGCGCGGTCGGAAGGATGAGCCGCGCGTAGGTGTGGGCTTGCGTGGGTGTCCAGGCGCCGGCCCAGGTGTAGACGGCGAGGACCAACGCCGCAGCCGCGCTGCCACCGAGGATGAAACCCAGGCTCCCGGCCCAAGATTTGCGTGGGCTCCAGGGCAGCTTGCGATGGCCCCAGCGTCGGCCAACGAGGTCGGCCAGGCCATCGCCGCCGCAAAGCAGCATGAGGGGCAGGATGCCTTCCCACTCGCGCCAATGGGCCAGGGTGAAATAGATGAAGGCCAGGCCGTAAAACAGGGGCCCGCGCAGGAGCTCTTCCCGTCGCCCGGAGCGGCTCATAGCCTGTACAGCCGCGGGGGCGTGAATGAGGCCCAGGCCGATCGCGGCGATGCGCAGGGTGAGCAATAAGGGGGCCCATACGGCCCAGAAGCGTCCCGATGCGTCGGGGTAGAGCAGCCATGTGAGCACGTAAAGCGGACCCGTGCCCGCATGGATAAGCTTGCGGCTGGTATGGGGGCTGATCCAGCCGCGTCGGGCCAGGGCCTCGTTGAAGCCCATCCACGCGGTGGCCACGGCCAGGGTGACTACGAAAGCAAGCGGATTGGGCAGGGTCATGGTTCGGTCTTGCTCACCGACGTCGGAACAGGTAGCGTTGAATCTCGCGTTCGGCTTCTTTGCGCGCGAGTTCCCGTCGCTTGTCGTACTTCTTTTTGCCTTTGGCCAGCGCGATTTCGACTTTTGCGCGGCCGTTTTTGATGTACATGCGCACGGGCACGATGGTCATACCTTTTTCGCGCACCTGGTTCCACAGGCGTAGAATTTCCTTTTTGTGCAACAGGAGTTTGCGTTTACGTCGTGGGTCGTGGTTGCCTCGGCTGGCACGCTCGTAGGGCGCAATGTACGCGTCGACCAGCCAGGCCTCCAGGTTCTTGTCGATGAGGACGAAGGCCTCGTTCAAGCTGACCTGGCCCGCGCGTACGGATTTGATCTCAGTTCCTTGCAGGGCGATACCCGCTTCATAGGTTTCGCCTAGAATGTAGTCACGTTTGGCATTGCGGTTGGTAGCGACCACGCGAATGCGCTCTTGCGCCATGGGGTCCTCCTTGCCGCGTTCCGAGCGGTGCGCACGCGAAAACCGCGCGGCGGATAAGCCGCGCGGTCTACTAACGCAAGTACTCGCGCAGGAGACGCTTGATCTCGGGCCTCCGCAGGCGGGCCAAGGCCTGGGCTTCGATTTGCCGCACCCGCTCGCGCGTCACGCCCATTTTCCGGCCGACTTCCTCCAGGGTATACGCGTGCCCATCCAACAGGCCGTAGCGCAGCTGCAAGATGCGCACCTCGCGCGGGGGTAGCTCGCTCAGAATTTTTTCCAACTGTTCGCGCAGCATGACTTGGGCCGCGTTCTCATCGGGCGCTTGGGCACCTTCGTCTTTGATGAAGTCGCCCAGCACCGCGTTTTCCTCGTCATCGGTGGGCATCTCGAGGGAGAGGGGGTGCCGCGCGACCTGCATCATGTACTCGACCTTCTTGGGCGGGATGCCCAGCTCTTCAGCCAACTCTTCGACAGTGGGCTCACGGCCCAGCTTTTGGGTAAGCTGGTGCTGGGTGCGCAGCAGCTTGTTGATTTGATCGCCCATGTGCACGGGCACGCGAATGGTGCGGCCCTGGTCGGCAATGGCGCGGGTCACAGCCTGGCGGATCCACCAAGTCGCGTAGGTGCTGAACTTGTGCCCGCGGCGGTAGTCGAATTTCTTGGTCGCGCGGATGAGGCCAATGTTGCCTTCCTGGATAAGGTCCAGGAAGGGCACGCCCCGGCCCACGTATTTCTTGGCGACGCTAATGACCAAGCGCGAGTTCGCGGTGATGAGTTTTTCGCGCGCCTTCCAACCGTCTTCGATGATGCGACGCAGCTCTTCACGGCGCTTGGGGCTTACGTTGCCCCGGGCCAGCTCCGCGCGCGCTTCCCGACCGGCTTCGATGCGTTTGGCCAGCTCGACCTCTTCCTCGGCCGTTAACAAAGGAATACGCCCAACTTCTTTGAGATAGAGCCCTACCATGTCATCGGTGTCAATATTGGCCAGGTAATCATCTTCGTCAGCCGCGGGCGTGCTTTGGCGCGCGTCGCTTTCTTCCTCGGCCAGGTCCAAATCCGAGGGTTCCTCTTCGCCGGGTTCATCTTCAAAATAGGTGATGCCCGCGCTGAGCAGGGCCGCGAAGACGTCTTCTAGCTGGTCGATATCCCGTTCGGCCTCGGGGATGAATTGGGTAATGTCGTCATAGGTCACGTACCCTTTCTCGCGGCCGAGCTCAATGAGCTGAGCGAGAGGGGAAAACTCCTCGTCTTCATAGATGAATTCTTCGCCAATCATAGCCTATCTCGCCTCCCTATCCCGTCGAGATGTGACGCCCTGAAGGGTTGTGTGTCGCGCGAAAGAGTTACGTTTGTCCTGCGTGTTTGGTTTCTATGAATTGTCAGATGATGTTGTGGGAGTTGGCGTAACGAGGGATTCGTATACTTGGGTGAACAAATCCCAAAGGCCATCCACAACAAAGTCGCTGACGACGAAAATCGGCCCTCCTTCTTGGGTCTGCACGTAATAGCCGTTTTGAAGCGGAGTGGTGATGCCTACGAACAAGTGCAGGGTGGTACCATCTGCTAAAGTAATGTGCACGGCCCGATGTGGTTTGGCTAGGCCTAAAGTTTTGGGATCGGTATCGTCGGGTAGTACCGCGAGGACGCGCGCGGTCAAGAGGCTTTGGACCGCGCTGTCGATCTCCCAATCCTGGGGTGCTTTGGCGCCTTCGGGCTCACGTACGATCCACATGGGTGCTGGTGTGGGCGTGGGGGTTACGGTGCCCGTGACTTCTGCAGGGGTTGGCAGGGTTTCGGGTGTGGGTGTTGGCGTCGCGACACGTTCGAGCACGACGCGGCGTTGTTCACCGATGGGCTCCTCGAGTACGATGCGCGTGGCCAACACGCCGGGGTCGACGTCGTAAAGCGCGGGCAACGGCGTGGGCGATGGGTTCGCGGCTGTGTCGGTTTCTGTTGGTAGGTTTTGCTGCCGTTGCCGCAACCCCAGGCTGATGGCGAGGAGCACAGCGAAGACGGCGAGGAGCGCCCAGGTTTCGCGGCGGATCATGGCCTAGCCTCCCGCGAGGTCTCGGGGTGGGTATGAGCCTGGCGGATGGGTGCACATTGGTGCACGGCCCAGCCCTCTAGGTGCGTAATCGGCGCCGGATGATGACGAATGCGCCAAGGAGCAGCACCGCGCCCGGCAATAGACACACCGAAGTGAGGAAAATGGTATTGAGAAGATAGCTGTTAGGCGGTTTGAGCTGGCGCTGCACTGTCTCCCGCGGGGTGAGTTTGATGAGGTCGCCTAAATTCGCGGCCCATTCCACCGCGTTGACGGCCAAAAGCCCGTTTCCGTATGCGGGATATGCACCGTTGCGGACGAAGTCCGCATCGCCAACCACGACAATGCGCGCGCCCGATTGAGTATCTTCTAGCGCGACGGCCAGGGGAACTGGCCCCATGATGTCGGTCTCGGGGTTCGGTTCCAGATTGGCGATGGTGCCCTCTTGACCTTCGGTGGCCTGGAACGCGGTCAAATCCGTTTCACCCCAGGCCTGCGGTGCGGTCTTGATGATCTCTGTGCCCAGGCGCAAGGGGTCATCGGGATTGGCCAGGCGCACGCTGCGGGCAATGGGGAAGATGGTCACCAGGTTCGTTAATTTTTGGGTGATGGGATGGGGTTCGTAGATCGCGGCCATGACCAGGAAGGGCTGTTGTGGTGATGTGGGGTCGATGACAACGTCGTTGTCGACGATGATGCCCCACGTGTCTTCCAGGTAGGCCGCGAGGTTTGCGTCGGGTTCTTGCGCGCCTTCGATGCTGGTGTTGAAGAAGAAGACCACCGAACCGCCGTTTTCTAAATATTCTTTCAATAGTTGAAGCTCATGTTCCTGGAAAGGCTGCATTGGCCCGGCCACGACAAGGACCTTGGCATCGTCGGGGATAGCCTTCTCTGTAGCCAGGGTTAGGGTTTTGACAGTATAGTTTTTGCTTTCGAGCTCGTCTTTGAACATGGAAAGGCCTTGGTCGCCGAAGGCTTCCAGGTCTGCTTCGCCGTGGCCAATAATGAAATAGACCACTTGGTTCTCGGGGTGGAGCAGACGTACCAGCGCGTTGGCAAGTTCGGACTCGGAAGCGAAGGTAACTAATTCGCTGCGGTCGCCCATGACCAGCACGATGGTGCCGTCCCGGGTAACGCCGTATTTCTGAGCCATCCCGGGTTGTAACAGGGGATCGATAAATTTATATGCAAATTTGCCGTTACTCGCGAGGGCGAACTTATCCAAGAGTTCCTTTGCGTAAGTTGTGTCGGCTTGAGCTGAATAGAACGCGTAGGCAGTTACATCCTCAGGTAGATTAGCCAGGAGTTCCTGGACTTCGGGCGCGAGGGTGTTAGCTTTGTCCTCGGTTAGGTCCCAACGTTTTGGGTATAGGCTTGCCAGGTAGTTGATGCTACCCAAGATGCCAATGACGGCCAAGGTCATTAGGAGCGTGTTGCTTCCGTAGCGAGCTTGACGGCCTCGCAACCAAGCTCGAATACGGTCGCTTTCGAGGCTCAGATATACAGCAAACGCGATGATCGCGACCGCGAGGGCCACCCGCACGGGGGTATCCCACGCGCGGGTGATGACGTACGCGCCGGCCGCGACCGCGAGGCTGACCATAGCCAGGATGAGGCTAGCCCAGGGCAGCCATGCGCGCCAGGTGTGCTTGTTCATCCGTTCCACCTCCGGCTCTCTATAATGACGCTGCCCAAATAAAGCCCAAAGAAGGTGACGCTTAGGTAGTACACGATATCCCGCAGGTCCAGCACGCCCCGGTAGAACGTTCGATAAAAGTGCCGGCCGAAGTCCAGGTATTCTAGGATGGGATTGGTGCTCCCCGGACTGAGTGCGCTAATCATCCACATGAAAAGGAACACGGCTAAGGTCACAGCAAAGGCAGCGACTTGATTGCGGAACATGGCGGAGATAGCCACGCCCAGCGCGGTGAGGGCCGAGACCACAAGCAGGAGCCCAAGGTAGCCTGTGAACACGGGGCCCCAGTCAATACCTGGTTCAACCAGCTGGTCAAGGGCGATGGGGTAGATGAGGGTCAGGGCTAGGAGCACGGTCAAGAAACCCATTGCACCTAGCCACTTGCCGGTCACGAGCTCCCAATCTCGCACGGGTGCGGTGAGCAACAGTTCAAGGGTACCCTTGGCTTGCTCTTCGGCCAACAGCCGCATGGTGAGCGCGGGGATGGAGAAGACGAATAGGGTGAGCATAGGCCCTAGGATGACGTCGATGTTGGGTGGTGGCGCGCCCTGGAAGAGGGAGAACTGGTACGCGCGTTGAATTGCGTTGTTGAACAAGATGCCCAAAATAAAAAGGAAAAGAAACAGGATTAAATAAGCGACGGTGGTGGTGAAATATCGGTTGAATTCACGACGAGCGATAATCCACACCGCGCGCATGGGTTAGGCCTCCTTGGCCGTGAGGTCCACATCGGCCGGGGCCTCGGCTTCGGCCGATTCATCTTGGATGAGCTGGAGGAAGATATCTTCAAGGGACATAGAGACGACGCACATCTCCAGGAGGTCATAACCAGCATCGAGCACAGCTCGGGCGAGTCGGCTGCGCAAGGCCTCGGCTTCTTCAGGTTTCGCCTCGATTTCCAGGTGTTCAGCGTCGTGCACGTGTAGGCGTAGCAAGCCTGGTAAGCGCTGTAAGTGAGCCACGAGGCCTTGGGCACCTTGGGCCCCACGCACGCGCAGCCGTACTCGTTGTGCACCCAAGAGGCGTAGTTGCAGTTCTTCGGGCGTATCCTCGGCGATGATGCGGCCTTTGTTGATGATGAGTACCCGGTCGCTGAGCGCTTGGGCTTCGGGCAAGATGTGCGTCGAGAGCATAACGGTGCGCTCGCGACCGATTTCCCGAATGAGTTCCCGGACTTCCACTCGTTGTTTGGGGTCCAAACCGAGGGTAGGCTCGTCTAGAATAAGGACTTCAGGTTGATGCAAGATAGCTTGCGCCAAGCCGACGCGCTGCCGCATACCTTTGGAGAGAGTTCCGATAAAGCTATCTGCGCGGTCGATGAGCCCTACGCGGTCCAAAATCTCCGCGATTCGGTCGTCCAGATTAGGGACTTGGCGCAGGCTTCCCATAAATTCAAGGTAATCCCACACCGTCATATCGTCGTAGAGGGGCACTGTCTCCGGCAGGTAACCGACACGACGGCGGACTTCTAAAGATTCCTCCACCACATCGAACCCGGCGACCTTCGCTTCGCCCTCGCTGGGCGGCATATAGCCCGTAAGGATGCGCATCGTCGTGGTTTTGCCTGCGCCATTGGGCCCGAGGAAGGCGACAATCTCGCCCTTGCGAGCGTGAAAGGTGAGGTGATCAATGGCCAAACGTCGCCCGTAATATTTGGTTAGGTCGCGGGCTTCGATCATGGCGCATCTCCAAAACACAAAAATCCGCCACCTCCCAAGCGGGATAGGTGGATCTGTGCTGTTTTTCACTATACTCGCTTTAGGCCAAAAGTCAAGCCTCTGAGGTTCTAAGGAGTGTATTTCAGTTTAGTCGGTGTGTGAGCCGATAGCGAAGGCGAAGAAGGGAGGGCTCGGTGGGTATCGGCCCATGCAGGAAAGGCACCCGAACCTGGAGCCAATCGCCCGGGTCGTGCCGGGAATGTCTCCCCGCACGCAGTGACGGTCGCATCTGCGGCGATTCCACACCCGCCTTGGGCCCCGGTCGAGTACACCACCGCTCCACCTCCCGGTT
>JAADFA010000109.1 GCA_013153135.1 Chloroflexota bacterium | reverse complement strand
CGTTCGGCACAGGGGTAGTCCAACGCCTGGGCACAGAGTCGGATAGCCTTGCGCACCTTGGGGCCATAGGTCGGCCCTCGTTGGCGAGTACGGGGCTTGCGGCGCAAATCCCCCGCAGCAAACGGATGAGGCTTTTGCGATGCAAGCCGGTGATGGCCTGCAGCTCGTCCAGGATTCGGCTGCGCTCCTTGCGGGAGGCCCGCCCGTAGCGGGGTTGGATGCGTCGGAGGATTTTGCAGCGTTCGTCGATACGCATGGTCACCTCGGGGTTCATGGCTCTCCTCTCGGTAACCTTCTCATTTGAGAGAACCATACCCCTTCGGTAACATTTTCAATGGTAGAACGCGTTCCCGCGCGGTTGGGCCGGGGGCGTACGGTACAATTGAAACGAACAGCGCTGGAACCCAAGGAGGCGGTATGCAAGACCGCATCCGTAATTTTAGTATTATCGCTCATATCGACCACGGCAAATCCACCCTGGCCGACCGGTTGCTCGAGCGCACGGGCACCATCGCACCGGGCACACCGGTAGAGCAGGTGCTCGACAGCATGGAGCTGGAACGGGAAAAGGGCGTGACCATCAAGGCCTCGGTGGTGCGCATGGAATACCAGGCCCAGGATGGTCAGACGTACATCCTCAACCTCATCGACACGCCGGGCCATGTGGACTTCAATTACGAGGTCAGCCGCGCGCTGGCCGCGTGCGAGGGCGCCATCCTGCTGGTGGACGCGTCCCAGGGCATCGAAGCTCAGACCATCGCGAACCTTTACCTGGCCCTGGAGAACGACCTGGAGATCGTGCCCGTGGTCAACAAAATCGATCTGCCTGCAGCCCGGCCGGATGAGGTCGCGCAAGAAATCGCAGACCTGCTGGGCGTGGACCCGGACGACGTCATCCGCATCTCCGCGAAAGAGGGCATTAATATCGACCAGGTCCTCGAGGCCATTGTGCAGCGCATCCCGCCGCCCCAGGGGGACCCGGATGCGCCCCTGCGTGCACTGGTCTTCGACAGCCACTACGATCCCTACAAGGGAGTGGTCACATACGTGCGGGTGGTGGACGGTACCGTGCGACCCACGGATACGCTCCAGCTCATGGCCGGCGGCGCGCGGTTCAAGCCCGTGGAGATCGGCGTTTTCGCGCCCGATATGAAGCCCGTGGAAACGCTGCGCGCGGGCGAAGTAGGCTACATCGCCACAGGACTGAAGACAGTGCACGACGCGCGCGTGGGCGATACCATCACCCAGGCCGACCGCCCCGCAAGCGAGCCCCTGCCGGGTTACCGCCATCCCAAACCCGTCGTGTTCGCGGGCATCTACCCCGTCGAAAGCGAAGATTATGAGGCCCTGCGCGACGCGCTGGCTAAGTTGCAGCTCAATGACGCCGCGCTCACCTACCAGCCCGAACACTCGCACGCGTTGGGATTCGGCTTCCGCGCGGGGTTCTTGGGCATGTTCCACATGGAAATCGTGCAAGAACGCCTGGAACGGGAGTATGACCTTGATATCGTGGTCACCGCGCCCTCGGTGGAGTACGAGGTCTTGCTCAAGAATGGCCAGGTCATCCGCATCGACTCCCCCGCGGAATTGCCGCCGCAAGAGCAAATCGAGGAGATCCGGGAGCCGTGGGTCGCGCTGCAAATTTACACGCCCGTGGAATTTTACGGCGCGGTGATGGAGCTGGTGACCCAGCGGCGGGGCATCTTCAAAGGCCAGGAGCACCCAACGCCGGACCGGGTCGTGCTAGATTTCGAGATGCCCCTTGCGGAGCTCATCGTGGATTTCTTCGATCAGCTCAAGTCGCGCACCCGGGGCTACGCGTCCATGGATTATCAATTCATCGGCTACCGTCCGGGCGACCTGGTCAAGCTGGAGATCTGGGTCAACAAAGAGCCCGTGGACGCGCTCGCGACCATTGTGCACCGGGATGAGGCTTACCGTCGAGGCCAGAAGCTGGTCTCCAAGCTCAAGGAGCTCATCCCACGCCAGCTCTTCACCGTGCCAATTCAGGCCGTGGCCAATGGCCGGGTGATCAGCCGTGCGAACATCAAGGCCCTGCGCAAAGACGTGCTCGCCAAATGTTACGGCGGCGACGTGACCCGCAAGCGCAAGTTGCTCGAGAAACAAAAGAAGGGCAAAAAGCGACTCAAGCAAATCGGCAAAGTTTCAATTCCCCAAGAGGCTTTCTTGGCCGTGCTGCGGGTCAAAGAGGGGGAGAAGGGCAGCTAAACCGCGGCCGCCTGCTTTTCCCGCAGCCAGCGTAACAGCCGCTCTGGCGCCCACGTGTTGAGGATGCGGTCGTGGGGCGCCCAACCACGGCGCGCGACCGCGAGGCCAAAGGGCCAATAATCCAGGTCGCGCGGATGATGGGCGTCGGTGTTGATCGCGAGCCAGCCACCCAGCTCCCGCACCAGGCGCACGTGTCGGCTGCGCAAGTCCAGGCGATGAGGGTTGGCGTTGATCTCCAGCGCCACGCGATGCTGCACCGCGGTGCGGATTACCCGGGCCATATCGGGCGCGAGGCCCGGCCGGTGGGGCAACATGCGTCCCGTCGGATGGCCCAAAATGTGCACGTATGGGTTCTGAACGGCTCGCACCAGGCGCCGCGTGGCCTCCGCGGGCGATTGCTTCAGGGCCTGATGGGGCGAGGCGATGACCACGTCTAAACTCGCGAGCACGTCGTCGGGATAATCTAGGCGTCCATCGGGCAGGATGTCGACCTCCGCGCCCTGGAGCAGCCGGATGCCCTGACCCAAGGCCTCCTGCACCGCGCGGATTTCTTCCCGCTGCTGGCGCAGGCGCTCGGGCGAGAGCCCACCCCCCACGCGTAAACTCACAGAATGGTCCGTGATGGCCAGGATACGGATTCCACGCGCCATCGCGGCTTCAGCCATCGCGCGGATGCTCACCCGGCCGTCGCTCCACGTCGAGTGGCTGTGCAGTTCCGCGCGGCGTGCGGCGTCCCACGGCACGACATCGGCCAAGTGCTCCGGCCAGGTGCGGAGGACCGGCGTGAGTGCGGCCTCTCGCCATTCGGGCGGCGGCACGGGCAGCCCCAACGCGGCATAGACCGCGGCCTCGGTGGGCAGGGGGTCAGAGGCCAGCCACGGCTCGCCGCCCTGGGCGACCAGTGCGCGCCAATGAGCCTCAGAGCCCGTGGTGCGTACCAACGCATAGCCCCAACGCGCGTCGCTCGGGGCCCACCACACCCGCACTCGCGGGCCGAACCACGTCGTGTACTCTGCATAGACTTCAGTTTGGACCTCGAGCGCGCGCAGGACGGGATGCGCGAGCCAGGCCTCGGGCAACACCCCCGCGGCAGGCAGCGCGAGCACATCTACCCGAGGCGGTGCCTCGACCCAACGGCGCACCGCGCCCGTGGGCTGCGCGCGTTGGGCCCAGCCGCGCCCGACCGCGTCCTCGGCCAACGCGCGCGCGACCTCCTGGGCCACGTCCAGGAGCCAGCGCGCGGGCTCGCGCTGAGCCAGCGCGGCCTGAATTTGGGCCAGGGTCTTTGGCCCCAGCCCCTTGATGCCCTGAACCCGGCCCTCGGCGAAGGCCTGGACCAGGTCATCCACCGAAGTGATGCCCAGCTGGCGCCACAAAAGCCCCACGCGCGCGGGGCCTAAGCCGGGCAAATCGAGCAAGTCCAACAACCCCGGTGGCACCTCTTGCTCTAGACGTTCTAGGTAGCGCAAATGGCCCGTACGCAGCACTTCATCGATCTTTTTGGCCAACGCAGGACCGATGTTGGGCAGACTTTCCAGGCGTCCCTCGTGCCAATATACGCGAATGTCTTTGTCCAGCCGCGCGAGCGTTTGCGCGGCGCGGCGATACGCTTGCACCCGATATGAGGCCTCGCCACGAATGGCAAGCAAGTTCGCGATGCGCTCCATGAGCGCGGCCAGGAGCCGATTGTACAACATGCCATCCTCCGTGCACGTAAGCAGCTTAACCCAAATCAGGCGGTTGGAGCCAACGGAGCCAGCCGCCTCGTTGGGGCCGGGGTCGCTGCGTATGGTCAAAGCGGCCCAACAACATGACCACCAAGAGCAACCCCGCGCCGATCCACTGGCGCGGGGTAAGGGTCTCACCCAGCCACCAATGCGCGAAAAAGACCGTGACCGCGAGCTCCCCCAGGCCCAAGAGCGCGGCCTGCATCCCGCCAATGTTCTTAACGCCCAGGAATAAAGTCAACCGCGAAGCAAAGGTGACCAACGTCAGGCCCAAGAGGGGTTGCCAGCGTTCGGGCGTGGTAGGTAATGTGCGCGGGCCGATGAGAACGTACGCGAGCGCAACCACCAAGCTCATCGCGGTCAAAGTATACAGGGTAACCGTGGGCGCGGGCGCTTCGTACAGCACCCGCTGGTTGATGGGTAGATGCAACGCGTACATTGCGGACGCGAACAAAGCCATGGCCACGCCGACGGGATCCGCGGGGGCGCTTGGGTCGGCCTGAGTCAAAAAGTACACCGCGGGCAGGGCCAGGGCCAGGCGAATCCACGTCCAACGGGTGAAGGGGTGCCGATCGAGCCAGAGCCATAAGCTCAAAAAGATGGGGTACAAAGCGAAGAGCAGCTGACCGAGGGAGGCATCAATGCGCGCCAAGGCGCTGTAGTAAAACAGGGAGCCCAAGCCATTAATAGCCCCGGCCAACATACTGCCGATGAGGCCCAGGCTGTGAATATAAAGCCATTGCGGACGTAGCACGCGCAACAACACAAACAACAGGAGCGTAGCCAACACCGTGCGCCACGCGGCTACGGCCAGGGGTGACATGCCGGCACGAATAGCCAGCTTGCCAAATATGGGGGTCATCCCCAAAAAGAATGCCGAGGCCAACGCGGCCAAAGTTCCTTGAACGCGAATGGAGAAACGTCGCGAAGTCATCCCTGTGGTCGTATACAGCACGGCAAGGCCCCGTCCTGATGGCGGACGGGGCCCGCGATTTCTATTCTCGCCCGGTCCCATTGCGAATCTGCGCTAAGACCGAGCGAATTTCGTTCAAAAATTCATCACTCAGAAATTCACCTTTGTACATCAATTTGGCCTGCTGGCTCAAAAGGCGCTGCTGCTCCCGCGCATTAAGCGATTTGGCCGTGACCACAATCACGGGGATATGCGCGGTGTTCGGATGAGCTTTGAGCGAATCAAGGACCGCGAAGCCATCGAGCCCGGGCATCATCAAGTCAAGGATGATAAGGTCTGGGACCTCACGCTGAGCAATCTCCAAAGCCTCGTAACCGTCCTTTGCCTCGAGGATGGTGTAATCGCCCAAGGATTGCAAAATGCGTCGAAGCAGCACGCGCGCGGGCTCATGATCTTCAACGATGAGCACGCGCGGGTAGCGCTCCGCGGCCAAGTTGCTAAGCGCGGCGACCAGGCCCTCTTGTGGGGCTTCAGCCGCGGCTCCCTCGCCACGCTGGGCAAGGACCACATGCCGGGCCCAGCGGTCGCCCAAGATGTGGGATTCAATAGGCATGGTATGCCCCGTCGCGTTGACCACCACCACCTCATGAGGCTGGATGACCCCTTCACGCACCAATTGGATGAGGCCCGCGAAAGCGACGGCCGTCGCGGGCTCGACAGACAAGCCTTCCATCTTCGCCAACATGTGCATCGCGCGGAAGGCCTCTTCATCAGTTACGCGGGCGAACACCCCGCCATGCTCGCGGACGTACTCATAGAGGAAGGTATACGTCCGCCCAGGATTGCCCGTGGCCAAGGTGGTGATGTGAGTACTGGGCCGCGGCAGGGGATCCGCGACGGCCTTGCCCTGTTCCCACGCGCGCACCATGGGGTCGCACCCCGCGGCCTGGATGATGCCCAGCTTGGGCATACGGTCGATAAGGCCCATGTGATAGAGTTCGCGAAAGCCCTTGGCCACGCCTAGGGGCCCGAGTCCACCGCTCACGGCCTGGATGTACCAATCGGGCACACGCCAAGGCAGACGACCGTAGCGCGCGTCGGGCGCGAATTGCGTGAGCTGTTCCACAATTTCGAAGGCCAAGGTCTTCATGGATTCGACCGTGGGAATGGAGCGGGATCCGCGGTCGATATACAACCCCCTTTGCCGCGCGAACTCCGCGGCCACCTTCTTGGTCTCGTCGTAGGTCGCGGTCACCTTAACCAGGCGGGTTCCATAAATCGCGACCTCGCGCATTTTCTCCTGGGGCACCAGGGACGTCAGGAAAGCCCACAGTTTGATGCCCGCGCGCGCGGCGAAGGCGGAATAAGCGATGGCCACGTTACCCGTCGAGGCCACCACCATCTCGGTCAGGCCCGCCTCTTTGAGGGTCGCGATGGTCACCGCGGCCTGGCGGTCCTTGAAAGACGAGGTGGGGTTCTGCCGTTCATCCTTGATGAACAAATTCGAGAGTTTGAGCATGGGCGCGAGGTGGATGGAGCGCAGGAGGGGAGTACCGCCCGCGCCCATCGCGATGGTAGGGGGCGCCTCGCGGATGGGCAGCAATTCATGGTAGCGCCAGAGGCTGAAGGGGCGCTCGTGCAGATGCGCCAGCCATATGGTTCGAGCCAAGTCGTAATCGTATTCGGCCTGAAGCCACTCGCTGCCGCACTTGGGGCAGCGCGGTTGGGCGGGGTCGAAGGGGACCGACGCGCCACAATCCAAACAACGGGCCGTAATCTTCACCGCGGTTGGCATGGTCCTCCGTCCATGGGCTTAGGATGAAGATTGCCCTGTGCGGTGGGCTTCGATGTAGTACAGCATCCGTTCTAAGAGGCTGAGACCCTCGGGCATGGACGTCGCGCAGTGTTGCCGATAGAGCTGCATCCGCTCTAAGAACAGGCTGCGGCTTTCGGATGAAAATTCTTGCTCAAACATCGCGATCGCGAAGCGGATGCGTTGTTCCTCGCGCACCCAACGCCGCACAATGGCCAATGCTTCCGGTTCGGCCGGAGCGAGCAGATCCCACACAAGCAACGTAGGCGGCTGGGTCAGCACGTCCTGGGTCAAAGCCTGGGTTACTTGGACGTTGGCGATGCCCAACTCGCGGAACTGTTCGAGGACCCGAGCCGCGTGCTGGTCGTGCCGATCCACGAGCAAGACGGTTTCGTATGGCTTGAGTTCAGCCATTTGGAGGAAGTAGCGCACATCGACAGATTGCAGCGGCTTGGTGGTAATGGCATACACGCAAGGCAAGTAGGCACGGTTATCCTTCAGGGCAAGGGCGAAGAACTGCGTTGGGACAAGACGAGTCTCGGGACGTTTTTTCAACTCTTGGAGCGCTTCAATGCCCATCAGCTGGGGCAAGAAGGGATTGATCAAGATGGCCAATGGGTACAACGTGGTGGTGCGTGCGATGAGCTCACCCAGCTGACTGACCTGTACTACGCGGTAGCCACGGACCGAAAAGTGACGGCGCAGTTGATTAACCCGCTCTTCGTCTGGCTCGAGGACCAAGAGGAACGTTTCCCCGCCATCTTCCTTACGTCGCGTAGGCGTGAGGGGGAAGGCCACGTAAAACGTCGTGCCCTTGCCCACTTCGCTCTCGACCCAGATGCGACCGCCATGCAGTTCGACCAAGTTGCGCACAATGGCCAGCCCCAAACCCGTGCCGCCGACTTCCCGCGTGAGGCTAGCATCCACCTGGTAGAACGGCTGGAAGAGATTCTCCAGATGCTCCGGCGGGATGCCCGGCCCGGTATCCTCCACCGCGAGGATAAGCTCAGTGTAACCGGAGTCAGGGTCCATCTGGCGCCACGCACGGACACGGATGTATCCCTCTTTGGTGAACTTGGCCGCGTTGGAAATCAGGTTGAGCAGAATTTGGCGAAATCGCTTCGCATCGGCCCGCAAGGGCGGCAAATCGGGTTCGATATCCACTTCCAGACGGACGGGTTTGTCCTTCACCAGGCCCTTGGCTGTGGCCATCACGCTCTCAATAATGCGCGGGACATCGACCTCTTCAAAGATGAGATCCATCTTACCGGCCTCGATCTTGGAAAGGTCGAGAATGTCGTTGATCAGGCCGAGCAGGTGCTGCCCCGCGTTGTAGATGGCCTCCAAGTCTTGGCGTTGCAGGTCGTTGATGGGCCCGTCGATGCCCTTAAGGATGATGCGCGAAAAGCCGATGATGGAGTTGAGGGGCGTGCGCAGCTCATGGCTCATATTGGCCAAGAACTGACTCTTGAGCTCATCGGCCCGGCGCAAGTTTTCGAGCGCGCGACGGTTGAGCTCGTAGGCCCGGGCGTTTTCGACCGCGACGGCCAGCTGGTCGGCCAAGAGCTGCAGCGCACGCACATCGTCGGGCCGGAAGGCGTACGCATGGCGCGATTGCACATCCAGCACGCCAATGACGCGATTGCCCACGCGCAAGGGCAGGCCGATCTCCGCGCGCGTCTCGGGCAAGAGCGGGTTCGGGCGATGGATTTCGCTCTGGCGGGTATCGTTAACCACGATCGGCTCCCCCCGGGCCGCGGTTTGCCCTACCACAGATTGCGAACCCACCGCTAGCCGGTGCCCACTACGAACCATGATCTGCCCAATTTCCCCCGTTGCCGCGCGGATCTCGGCGTATTCACCGCGCTCGTCGAGCAAGAAGATGGCCGCGTGGTAGTAACCGAACCGTTCACGAATCAGGTTGACGGCGCGCTCCAGCAGCTCCTGCAGGTTTAACGTGCTGCTGATATCCCGGGCGATTTGTGAGGCCAGCTCCAGCTGTTGCGCCCGACGCACGTTTTCAGCCAACAGGGCCAGAGAACGCACACGGACCGCCGCTTGGGCCGCGACGACAGCGAGGATTTGCTGCTCGTCCTCAGGCCAAGGCTCAATGCGGTGCCCATACGCGGCCGTGACGACGCCAATGATCTGATCGCCCAAACGCAAGGGCACGATGACGCCGCTGCGGACGCCGAAACGCTCTTGGAAAAACTGAACAAAACGCTTCGCGAGTAGAGGTTCGTTGTTCGTATCCCGAACCCAATAGATATTCTGCCGCGCGAACACCTCCCGTAGCCGTTCGACCGCCTCAGGTGAATCCAGCACAGCCAAATCTTCGGTAGCCAGCGATGCTCCCTCACTTTGGCCTGGCAGGAACGAAAAACGCCAACGTTCTTCCGGACGCCCGGCTTCCAGTGGTGGCGCCACACGACCTGCGACCACTTCTGCCCAATTAGGCGTTTGCGTGTCGCTCAGTAGGGGTTCGAACAACATAATGGCTGCCGCGAGGGCATTGCGGCCCAGCGCGGTGTAGTCCCATAAAATATCCAATACCGCTTGGAACGACTCGGCCTCGTTCAAGGCCAAGGCGACGTGGTAAAGGCGGTCTGTGAAAGCCAGCGCGTCCCGCAGCTCGGTATGCAACGCGAGGCTGCGCACCTGAATCGCAGCCTGGCCTAAGATGGTCTCCAGGGCCCGCTTATCCCGTTCCAGCACCTCGGGGAGATGTTCGTACAAACCGTACACCACGCCGATCTTCTCTGCACCAATGCGCAGTGGTGCGATAACCGCAGAACGGGCCGAGGTATTGCGCAAAAGGTACGACCGCAGGGGCGCGGGCAAATGGTGGCTGCCCTCATCCACCGAAGCGAGCCATACAACCCGGTCGGGGATGCGCGCGTCTTGCGGCCCCAAGGTCGTGAACGACACAGGGGCAATGGGCCGTGGGCTCCATTGAGCAGCCAAGCGCAACGGACGCGGCCCAGGCCCACCCGACACAGGGTGGTACAGAAAGAGGAACAACGCGTAAACCCCCTGCCCCAAGGGCGTAAACTTCGCCAAAATGGGCAAGATCTCGGGGAAGGATTGGGCCTGCAACACCCGCGCGGTGGCCCGATACAGGCGTTCAACTTCGGCCAATGCGGCCTGCGTGCCTTGGAACAGGTAGGCATGTTCCAGCGCGCGCGAAAGTTGTTCCAGGGTTTGCTGAATCAAATGCGCGTCGTCATCGAACCATTTGCGAGGGGCGGGGGCCACAGCCTCGAAAAGAACCAAACGGTCGTCCTCTTGCACCGGCAGGGCGAGGAAAGCCTGGCCCCCCTCTTCTTTCATGATCGGCTCTAGCGACTGCAGGCTCTGCTCACCATAAGGCGAGAGCGGCGCATCGGTTAACTGGATCACGTTCCCTTCCGCGCGCATGCCAAAGGTCTGGGCGCGGAGTAATTGCGTCCACGCGTCCGTACCAAGCGAAAGCCCCGTGGTCGCGTCCGGACGGCCGAGGCTATCTGTCCCGG
This sequence comes from Chloroflexota bacterium, assembly GCA_013153135.1. Taxonomy (GTDB): domain Bacteria; phylum Chloroflexota; class Anaerolineae; order Anaerolineales; family DRMV01; genus JAADEN01. The sequence goes on along the minus strand of JAADFA010000109.1, from coordinate 31,618 downwards.
GCCAAACCAGCGTCCCCAGCACACCCGTACGCCGCGGGAAGGGGCCCGTACCCGTCGATGATGAGTCAGGCGCCGAAGAATCGGCCTCTTCCGCACCCTGCTGCAACGCTTGAAAATCCAACGCGTCGCCAGCATCCCACGGGCCCAACGCGTTCAAGCGTTCCTCTATGCGCTTGGCTTTGCGCCCATCCTTACGCTTTCGGCGTCGGGTAGGGCGTTTGGGGGTTTTGTTCTCGGACATAAGCAAGGACCTCCTGGGTCAACGCGCGATATTGCAAAGCAGCCCGTGAACGAGGAGCAAAGTGAGTAATAGGCAAACCCGCGATGGCTGCTTCGCGCACTTTCGTATCCACACCAATAACAGTTTGGCACAACCCGTCGCCAAAGGTGGCTTCCAACCGAGCACGCAACAACGCGTGCGCGCGGTTTCGCTTCTGAAACATGGTAATAAAGATGCGATACATCAAGCCCGGGTTGTGCGACTGTCGAGCCCAACGGACCAATTTGAGCACATCCGCGATGGCGTAAACCGAGAAATACTCAGCCTGTGTTGGAATGAGCAATACATCGGCTGCAAGCGCAACAGCTGGGGCAATATCCAAGCGCAAGACGGGTGGTGTATCCATGATAATAAAGTCGTATGTGGTAATTCGATCCAGGGCCTTACGCAAACGCAAGTAATTCCCGCTCAACGTTGACATTACGGCAGAGAGCGACGCGTTCGCGGGGATAAGGTCGAGGTTTTCCACTTCCGTTGGGCGAACGGCGCGCTGCCATAGGGTGGGGTCATCGGACTGCAGCACCTGAGCAATGGTCAGGCTTTGCTCTTGCGGGCGAAAGCCCAAGGCCAACGTCAAGCTGCCCTGGGGGTCCAAGTCCAAAGCCAGCACGCGATATCCCTGTTCCACCAACGCGCCGGCGACGGCGGCCGCGCTGGTGGTCTTGGCTACGCCACCTTTCTGATGCATAAAAGCCCAACGGTTTCGAGGTCGTGGCACCCTGCGCCCTCCCGCAAAACAGCGTTACCCCTTGGCCGCGTCCGATGGCTTTGGCGGCGGGATGTCTTCCAAATCCATGTCGAGCCACGATGCCGGATCGGGCGGCTCTGCGACCTCCCCCGCGCCTGGTGGTGTGGGGGACGGAGCCGTAGGGGTCTGGATAAACAAAAGCTGAGCTTTGCTCGCGCCCAGCGCGCGGCGCAGCTCTTGAATCGCGATTTGAATCATCTGGTAAGGGTCGGTGGTGGAGCGCAGTTTGACCGTGATCTCGCGGATGAGGCGTTCGCGCTTGGCCCAACGTTCCAATTGGGCCAAGAGGTTGGCCGTCTGCACGGCCAGACTCAGTTGGCTGAGCATCTGGTCGAGCAAACTGCGATCGGTCTTGTCGAAATCCGGCATGGGGTTCGGATACATGAGAAAGACGAGCCCGATCGCCCCACGCGTAAGGTTCAGCGGCGCGACGACAACCGAACGGATATCGTACCGTTGGATAAACTCGCGCCACGGTTTGGGCAGCGTTTGGATCGCATCCTCAAGCCAGACCACGGGACGATTCGCTTCCAAAATTCGTTCGAGCGGCAAGCTATCCGCGGGCAACGACGTAAACCGCGGGGGGGTATCCGTGGTCTCGCTGCTGGCCCAGGCCACCAAAGTAATGTTCTTGGGCGGCGAGCCATCGAAGAAGAAGACGGCCGCGTGCGATGCGCGGAAAATTCGCACAAAGAATTGCGTACTTTCGTCCAATAGATCAAAGATCTTCGTGTGTCGAGCCAACGTACTCGAAAACTCGTACAGCGTTTGCAGTTGTTCGGAACGAGCCTGAACTTCGTCCAACAGCTCCAAGTTGGTCAAGATACCCGCGAGGGTGCTGGCAAAGCTTTGCAACAGCTCCCATGAGCCCACATGGTAACCATCGGCCCGGACGTGACTCAAAGCCAAGAGGCCCCACAGGCGCTCACCGTAAACGATGGGCACAGCCATAAACGCGCGCTGACCCACGGGGGCGTCATGCTCCCAAGCCAGCTGGACCCACCACAAGGCTTGGCGTTCGCGGGCAGCTTGCGAGAGCACCCCAGCTGCGTCGAGGGGGATTTGGTCCGGCCACATGGTAGCCGCATCCACGCCTGCGGCCACGACGCGGTCTAAATTGTCTTCTAGATCTTGGTGTACCTGGTAGACAGCAACCGTTTGCAAGGGGTCCATCATCTGCAAGATCTGCGCGGCCTTGCGCAAGGCTTCGTCCATGGTGTGAGCCAAGGTGATCTGCGTCAACCCTTGCTGCAAAATTTGGTGCTCTTGCAACAGGCGCTGCAAGCCCGCGACCAAGCGGGTATTCGCCAAGGCGATGCTCAACGCGTCGGCCAAAAGTTGGAGCATGGGCAGGTCGGACGCCAAAAAGGCCTGGGGCACAGCCGCGTGCATATCCACCACGCCCAAAATCTCATCCTGCGAGCGCAACGGCACGATAAGCCGCGAGAGCCCGCTCGCTACAGGCGCGGTGTTGCCATAGGGCTGCTGCGCCTCAGGCGTGGGCAAGAAGAGCCACTGCCCTTGCCGAAGCACGTGAGCGATAGGATCGCGGTCTTGCGCGGTGACCTGGTGGCCCTCGCGGCGCAACGTTTCCGCGCTGTCGCCAGCGACCGCGCGCAAGGCCACACCGGCCCGGTCAGGCAGTTGGAGGTACACCGCCACCCGCCACAGGCCAAAGCGCGATTGGGCCTCTTGCACAAAGGTATTGAGCAGGTCCTCTTCAGCCTGCAAGCGGATGGATTGGCTGAGTTCGACCACGCCTTGCAGCCAGTGCGACCGACGTTGGCTCATTTGGAAGAGCCGCGCGCTCTCCAGGGCCAGGCCCAAGCGCTGGCTGAGAACCTCCAAAAACGCGCGTTCGCTCGCGCTCCAGGGTCGGTCCAAACGGCGCAGCACCAACATGGCGACCCGCAGCCCGCGCACTGTGATCGGGATCTGAACTTCGTACCCAGGTGCGCCGGAGAGGGGCTGCGTGCCATCACGCGAATCTTGCAGCCGCAAGGCTTCGAAGTGGCCCGTCGCGTCCAAACGATACGCGTGGGCTGGTGCGATCTGAAGGTATTCCTTCCAACCCTGCGCCGCGAGCTGGCGGTGAGCCCATCGCAACGACTCCAAAGCACGCTGCATCTCTTGCAACAACCGCGCGTTGTCAATAGCCACCGCGAGCTGATCCGCCACGATGCGCATCGTGGTTACATCCGCGGGCGAGAACGCATGGGGCTCTGTGCTTTGGATATCCAACACGCCAAGGATGCGATCGCCCACCCGCAAGGGCAGCGCCATCTCTGAGCGCGTGAGCGAAAGCTCGGAGATGAACTTGTACGCAGGTTCCGCGGCGACGTCCAAAACAACCTTCGGATGCCCCGTGCGCGCGACCAAACCGACGATGCCTTCCTGACCGATGCGCAGACGCAACCCACGCTTGAGCAGCTGCCGCCCGGATTCACTGCTGGCCGCGCGCAGCTCAATCCATAAGCCTGTCTGATCCACCAAAAACACGCCTACGTGATAATAACCAAACCGTTCCGCGATGAGGCGCACCGTACGTTCTAGCAGTTCGTCCAGGTCGCGAATGCTGGTCACCAAACGGCCGATATCCGCGGCAGTCTGGATTTGGGTCATGCGGCGTTGGAGGTCGAAGGTGCGCTCTTCCACCTGGTGTTCAAGGCGGTACTGGGCCTCTTGGATGCTTTGGGCCATCGCGTTGAACGCGCGCATCAAATACGAAACTTCATCATCCCGGTCCCCAGGGTCCGGGAAGCGAAAGCTCAGGTCACCCTCCGCGAAGCGGAGCATGCCCTGCGCCATGTATTCAATTGGAGAGACCAACCGTCGGATAAGGAAGGTCGCGAACCCCAAGACCAAAATCGTGCTCAGCGCGACAAAGGCCCAGGGATAGAGCGCGGAGTAGGTCAAATAGCGTTGAATGCGTTCACGCGAGCGCTCCTGCCGTTCTTCGAGGTGAAAGAGCAAGAAATTATATGCGTTGTTGTAGTCCCTATAGAGGGCGTTAAAGTGCCGGATGAGGGAGTCGACCTGTCCCCAATTGCCGCGGTTCGCGTTCTGGATGATACCGGCCATGGCTTCGGTCAGCGCGCGCTGCAAAGCCCACAAGCGCGTCACTTCCGTGGCCAGGGGATCATCCGGGCTGAGGGAATTCATGTAATCCTCGAACTCCCGCAAATTGACCTCCAGCGCGGAGTGGATGGGGAGCAAACGGCCGACTAAACGCAGCTGAAATTCCTGGCTGCGCGTGGAGGATTCGTCCATGCGTCGGCCAAAGCTATTGAGCAAAAACAAGGCTTGGTCGATCAGCGATTTGGACTCTTCCAAGAGCAATACCGGTCGCGCGTCTCGGACGGACTGCTCCAGGCTACGCTGAGTCGCGAGGGTGAAGTAGAGGATCACGCCACCCAACAGCAAGAACAAGGCGATAAGCGCAATACTATACCGCCACAAAATGCCGCGCAACGACCGGCGAGGCTTGGTTAGAGCCAAGGGGGTCGGTTGGCTCATGCGCTCTCCTCCGCAGACGACGCCCCGGGTTCATCTGGAGGGCTCGTGGCTCGGGGCGACCCATATGGGCTACCTGCCTCTTCCGCAGCCAACAAGGCCTCCACGTCCAAACGCAGCCAGCCCTCATTGAAGCCAAAAACTTCTTGCAGGCCTTGCAAAGTAACCCGGGCTAAGAGATCAAAATCCAAAGCCTCACTGAACCGTTCCGCCAAGCGATAGCGAATCTCCTCCCGTCGGACGTAGGCTTGCAGCGAGCTCAGCAGCCGCGCCACCATCAGGCTATTGGTCAACGAGGTGAGCACACCTTCCAGGATTTCCTCATCACTTTCGGACCATACCGGCACTTCAAGGCTAAGCTCGCCCACGGGATGGCCGTATAGCAATAACGGTCGACGGACCACGTGCGTTGGTGCTTCCTCTTCGACTTCGTACCCAGGCCTGCTCGGCAGGCGTTCACCATGGGCTTCGGCTTCGATTTCACCGGTCTCCTGTTCCACCCAAGCCTGCTCAAAGAGCCGTTGGTGCAAAGCTTCAATCTCGCGCAGCTGAGATTGGAAACGTTGGAAAAGCTGCGCGTTCGCTAAAGCGAGGGCAACACTGTTCGCCAGGGTTTGCAGCGTACGCAAGTCCTCTTCATCGAACGCATTGGGCCGGTCGGATTGGATGGTGATTGCGCCCAAAATCTCGCCGCGTGCGATCAATGGGATAGCTACTTCCGAGCGGGTGTAAGGCAAAAAGGGATTTGGGAAGTGGCCAGGGTCGAGTTTGGTATCGCGCGCGACCCGCATCTTGCGTTGCGTGATGGCCCAAGCGACCAAAGAGGTGCCGCCTAAGGGGAGGCGGTACCCCTCCTGGACCATTTTACGACCTGCTTCCCCGCTCCCAGCCTGCAAAATCGCGTATTCAAATTCCGCGTCGACAGTGAAAATACCCACGTAATACAACGCAAAGTGAGCCTGGATTTGATCGACGACTTCCCAAACCAGCTGTTCCGGATCGAGGATTTCACTCAACGCGTTGATAATCTCACTCACCGCACGGATTTGACGCACGCGGCGTTGCAAACGGCGTTCCTGGGCGACCAATCGTTGCCGTTCTTGATCGAGGATCTGGGCCAGGTGTACACTATCTTCTACTGCGGTCTCAAGGCGCCGTTGCAGGGCGTGGATAAGCACAATCAAGGTAGATGCGCCGAAGATAAAGGTAATGGTCGCGCCTACCCAACGATTGCGTGACTGGAACGCGATCGGCGGAACCTTGAATACACTTACCAGGGTCCAACCCAGTTCCAGCGTCCCATAAGCCAAGATCGTATGCACTACCGCGGTCGCGATGAGATTGAGGACTGCACCGCTTACATCTAAAAAGAGCGACCCGATAAGCAGCGCGGCCAAGAAGAACAGGTGCCCACCGGAGAAAATGCCCCAATACAAGGCGCTATAGACAGCCAACACGTGCAGAAAAACCATAAGCAAGGTCACCTGCACGCGGTAACTAAACAAACGGCGGCTCAGCAATAAAAGGATGGTTAGAGCAATGAAAGCCAAATAGAAATATCGGAGCCGCTCAAAGTGCCAAAAGCGCCATAAAAAGCTCAATAGAATAGGCAGAGCGCCCAAGCCCATGAAATTGATAAACATCCCAAGCAGCTGTTGCCGGTAGAGCTGAATGTTCGGCAACATGGATACGTCTTGATTGAGCTCAGGCGCGGCCGGCGTAGTGGTCATGCTTGCTCGCCTCCGTTCGGGCCCGGTTGGGACGTATCCGGCGGCAACGGGCGCTGGTGCCCCTGTTGCTTGGTTTCGTGCTGAGCTTCGCGCGTTGCTTCACTGCTCAGACGCAAGTGCACTCGCACCCGATGCGCGCGGAAGGTGCGACGTAATTCTTGTACGCTAAAGTCCAAAATGTTCTGCAAGTCGGTCAATGAGGAGATATGTTGGATGAAGCTGCGCAACCAACGTTCGCGCTCGCTGCGGCGGCGCAAACGACGCTCGCGCTGGATGTAGAACAGCAGACCACTGAACGCGTGGGCCAAACGGCGCAAGAAAGTCAGGTGTTCATCATCAAACCGCTGCGGATTCTCCCAATCCATCAAGCCGATGACCCCCAGCTGGCGACGACCTAACGTCACCGGCACGCCGACCCAGGACTCTGGCACCCGGGTTGGCAAGCTGGCCGCATCGCCCACCTGGCTGATGATCTTATGCCGTCCACCCAGGTTCAGCGCCTGCTGCGTGCGGAACACGTGCCAGATCAGCCGGCGCTCGATGGGTGTAATGGTCGTATGATAGTAATGGTGTCCGCTGGGGTACACGTAGACCACAAAATCTTGCGTATCCAAGTCGTACTGGGCCAAGAAGAAATCAACCTTGGGCAGGTACGATAACATCTCGTCCCAGGCGCGCAAAAAGAGATGTCCTTCGGAGGGGGCTTCGGGCGCGTACGTCGCGACCCGTTCAACAATGCGCCAGATACGCGCCCAGCGACGCAAATCGAGGTAATAGTGCATCCACGCTATAGTTGATGCAAAGAAAGTATGGATTCGGTGGAACGTGTCCGAGGGCGCGTACAAGGCCGATGTACCCACGACCCATAACGCCAGCACTCGCTCACCCTCTTCGTCCGCATCGCGCACAGAGCGAATGGGATACACATCCAAACGGCGCCAGTTGCGGCTGCGCGCGTAGCCAGCCAATCCCATGAGTCCTTGCCCCAAAGGCGTTTGCTCGTCGTCCAACAGCCAAGCAACGTGACGCTTACCCGCGATTAAAGGCAACAACCCACGCAGCGGGGGGATATCGCTGCTCGCGTCTTCGGGGTACACCACCTCCCAGGTATCGGTGAGGCCTTCTTTGGGGCGCAAGAGCAGCGTTTCGCGCGCCTCTTCTTGCTGCAGAATCTGGGCAATAGTAGGCCATAGCAAGCTGGGATACGGCAGGTCGCGCAACTGGCTCAGCAAGCGCTCGCCGCTGCGCAACAGTCGGTCCTCTCGGGCTTCGGAATGCCACAAGCGCCAATATTCTAAAATCAGCGCGAGCTGGCGAGCCAATAGCCGGAGTGCGTCGGCCCGGTGGGGTTCCAACGCGTCTTCGCGATCCGTACCCACGATCAGCACGCCGATCAAGCGCGTACCCAAGAGCACGGGTGCGCCAGCCAGCCCAACAAGGGGTTCGGGGATTAAGGGCGCGGTCTCCCGGCCGCCGCGCATCCAGAGCTGCCAATCAAGCTGCTCGCGCACCATATCAGCCAAACGCACCTCGAGCCCGGTCAGGGTGCGTTGCACTTGACGCGGCAATTGGCTCACGCGGGCCCCGGTAACCCAGCGGCCCATGCTTTCATCCCAGAGCAAAAAGCTGGTGTGCGGCAGGTTGGGGAAGCGCTCCTGAATCCACTGGAGCATGGTGCGCAACGCGAGGCCCATATCCTGGATGCCTTCCAGGGCCAGGTCGATGAAGTCGCTAACCAGCTGCACCTGCCGTGTGCGCAGCTGGAGTTCGAGCTCCATGGTGGTATAGAGCTCCTGCAGGTTATCGGCCAGCTCGTTGAAGGTATAGCCCAAAAGTCCGATTTCGTCATCGGTGGTAATATCCACGCGAGCTGACCAATCGCCTTGGTTCAACCGTTCCGCGCTTTGCACCAGCTGGTTCAAGGGCTGAGTGATGGAACGCGAAAGGCGCCATGCGACCACGACCAACGAAACGAGCATGAACACGCCAATGGCCAAGCCCTGAAAAGCCAAATTGCGCCAAGCTGCCAGCCACGAGACCACGGGCGTGAACGCGCTCAGCCCCACCTTAGCCTCAGGCAACCACACGGCCAACCCCATTTGGGTCTGGTAAAGCAACACCCATGTGGGCGCACTTTGCAACACTTTGCTCCGCGTGGGCTGATAAGGTTCGATAAGCTGGGTTTCAGGCAAAGGCACGTACCAAGCCAAGCGTTCCCGCAGCGACAGTTCGGGGGCCGACTCGCGCACAGCGCGACTGAGCAACGTGCCCAATTGGGCCCAAAAGCTATTGGGCGAGACCGTGGCCAAACGCTGCCCTTCAACCACCTGGTACAGCCGGCCATCAGCATCCCACAAAAAAGCCTGACCTTCAGGCAACCATTGCTGCAAATTCAAGAGCGCGTTATAAAGAGGCCACGCGGGGCCCAGGGCGATCAAAAAATAGGGCGGCTCCTCCTCAGGGCCGGGAACGGCCACTAAGGTGAGCAACCCTAAGGGGTACGCCTCCTCGCCATCTTTCGCGAGGCCAGCGAATTGAAAGAGCACTTCTTGATGCAACACCGCGCCGGGCTCGGGGATATCTGGCCGGATAAGCGCGTCGACAACATCTTGGCTAAAAGGAAACGCGTCCAGGGGCTTCCCTTGCCATTCCTCTCGGGTCGCCGCCACCACCTCTTGGGTGATGCCATCAATTAGCAAAAAATCGGTGTAATAGGGCAGCCCGCGTGGGGGGTTGACAGCCTGCTCTAGCTGGCGGAATAAGGCTTTACGAGCATTGACGAAACGCCGACTGGTGGGCCAGTCTTGGTACCGGCGGATCAGGGCGATGGATTCTTGCACATCTTGATCCCGGAGCGCGTTACGCAACCGCGATTGGCTCTCCACCAACCAATCACGTGCCTCTTGCACAGCCAAGCCCAACACCACCTCGTCCTGGACCAACGTCATCCGGCGCCATTCTTCGCGAGCCTGGAACAACAGCCAGAGGATGCCAACCACGAAGGGCAAGAACACAAACAACGTCAATACCACCGTCAGGCGGCGCCGCAATCGCCGACGGAACTTGGGCCGAGTTTTCTGCGCTGGACGAGGCTGGGCCCGACGGCCCTGGTCTGGCTGCTCATCACCGCCTTCCAACCATTCGTCGGTCCCTAGGTCCACGGGGATGAGCAGCTCATCATGGCCTAAGGGCTCCTCTTCCTCATCATCCGCGCCCAGCGGCAACAAAGGCTCCTCCGGCATCACCGCACCTCACAACTCCCAAACTTCTTCACCCGCGAGCAACCGTCGAATTTGGTCCGGAAAGCGATCCGGGTCCAACGGCTTGCCGATAAACCCATTGAATCCGGCTTCTCGGGCCTTGCGCATTTGCTCCTGACTCGCCTCCGCGGTCACCGCGATGACAGGCACATCTTTAAGGGCCTCGCTCGCTCGGATCTTTTTCAAAGCCTCATATCCATCTTCATACGGCAGGCGAATATCCATCAAGATCAAATCTACTTTCGGCAGGCGTCGAGCGAACTCCACAACCTCATAACCTGAGGTCTTCCACTGAGTATCAATGCCGATATAGCTTAACATGCGAGCGATCAAGACAAAATTCGAGACATTATCCTCCACCACCAAAACCAGCGGCCGGTCACCTCCCGTGCTGGGCTCCTCCTGGGTGGGGTTCGGGTCAGGGGCTTGCGTAACCATGATACTCCCTCAAGATAAGCGATTCAGAAAGTGTTCAATTTGCTCTAGAAACGTATCTACGTTGATAGGTTTTGTGATATAACCAATGCAACCGGCTTGGCGGCACCGTTCTGGCGTATCTTTGAGCACATCAGCGGTCAGCGCGACCACAGGGATATGGCCATACTGAGGATGCTGGGCGAGTTCCCGCGTCAACGTAAATCCATCCACCTGAGGCAAGTGCAAGTCCATCAAGATTAAATCAGGTGTGTGCTGGGCTAACAGTTCCCACATTTGGGCCGCGTTCTCGGCTTCCAACAGCCGATATCCCGCGGCGGTCAACAAACGCCGAATCAGCATCCGGTTGTCTGCGTTGTCTTCGACGTATAAAATCAGCGCGTCGGCCACGGCTCCACTCCTCAAGGCAGTGGCCTCTCCCCTCCTGAACTTTTGTTTATGATAGCACAAAAGCCCAGGACCGGGGAGGCCGTGTACCCGCAGGCTCCCAACGCAAAGAGGGCCGCCGTGCCCGCGGAGGGCTTCGCCGGCCATCCGGTGATGAAGGTCGGCCCAGGCCCGGGTTGGAGGCCGAGGGGGGACGGTCGATGGCCGGACCTGGGCCGAAGCGCGTCACTTACCCCCTGGCCACAACATCGAAGCCATCCACAATGAGCGACGAACAGCCTTTGGGCCGGGTGGTTACGCTTGCGGTACAATGTACCTTACGTCCGTTCAGGCCCAGGAGGATCTATGCCTGCTCCGGCTATCGCAATCTTAACCGATTTTGGCACGCTGGATCCCTACGTGGGCATCATGAAAGGCGTCATGCGTCGCGTGGGCTACCCCGGGCCCTTCATCGACCTAACCCATCACATCCCGCCCGGCGATATCGCCCGCGCGGCTTTCGTCCTCTGGCAAAGCCGCGATGCTTTCCCGCGCGGTACGGTCTTCCTTATTGTCGTCGACCCCGGTGTGGGAACCCAGCGCCGCGCTATCCGGGTCGACAGCGCGGGCTACAGCTTCATCGCGCCCGACAACGGCGTACTCACCTACCTGCTCACCCTCGACCCCCACGCTCGCGCGTGGGAGCTACGCGCACCCGCGTACCGCTTGCCGCGCGTGAGTACCACCTTTCACGGCCGCGATATCTTCGCACCTGCCGCGGCCCATAGCGCGCTGGGCGTACCCGGCCCTGCGTTCGGTCCCGCGCTCGGGTTGGATGCCCTGGTCCGCATCCCGCTGCCACGGCTACAAATCTACCCAGACCGTATTGAAGGCCAAACTCTGCACGCGGATCGGTTCGGCAACGTGCTCACCAGCCTGGGCCGTCTGGAACCCGCACCTCCGAGCTGGCGCTTGGAGCCCTGGCTCGGCCAGGGGCCTTCGCGAGCCCTTCCCACGGTGCGCGGGGTAGCCCTGCCCGACGGACGCGTGCTGCCCTTGGTACGCACCTTCGGCGACGTCGCCCCGGGCGAAGCCGCGGCCCTGGTCGGAAGTACGGGCCTGATTGAAATCGTAATCAACCAGGGCTCTGCAGCCCAAACCCTGGGGCTCCGTTTCGGGCAACCCGTAGCCCTGCTCCTGGAGGGCACGGCATGAGCCGTTGGCGCCTGACCACCCGCTGGATCTGGGCCATGGCCCTGGGCGCTTTTTTCGGCCGTCTGCTGAGCGTTTACCCAGGCGGCCTCTTTTTCCAATGGCCGTTCGTACTGGTAGCCCGCGCGCTCGGCCGCACCCTTGAAGGACCCGCGGCCATTCCCGTGCGGCTCGCGGCTCTGAGCCTGGCCCTGGGTCTGGCCGTGAGCGTGTGGCAGGTCCTGGCCCTGGGGTCGCGCGTGCGCCATCCCTGGGCATGGGCCCTCGGGCTTCCGTGGGTGTGGGCCTGGGGGACGGCCCTGCTCGCGGCCGGGCTGCTATCGCGAGTGCCCGAGCCGCGGCGCTGGCTAACCTCGCCTTGGGGTTTGGCCGCCGCGTTGCTGTGGGGCCTTATGGTCGGCACAAGCCAAGCGTGGCTCCTCCCTCTGCCTTCGCGTGCGTGGCCGCGTTGGCTTTTGCTCAACGCCCTGGGCGGTGCGTGGTTCTGGCTCTATGGCCTGGTGCGGCTGGCCTTTCAACCCGGGCTGGACCTACCCGCGCTCCTCGCGCCGATTATCTGGGCTATGCTCACCGGGCCCTTCCTCGAAGCCCAGGCCCCGCCCGCATCGCCGACGTCATCCCAGCCCGCGGCAGAAGGGTAGCCCATGACCGAGGATCTTATCCAGCAACTCCTCGAAGACTTTTGGCGTCCGCCCGTCTGGCGCGTGGGCGACGTACTCACGCTGGTCCGCGGCCTCATCCAGGAGCAAGCCGAGCTCCAGGACCTCTGGGTCCAGGGTGAAGTCTCGCACGTCTCCCAGCCGCGCTCTGGCCACCTTTACTTCACCCTGGTCGATGAGGACGGCCGCGCGGTGTTACCATGCGTGATGTGGCGCCCGCGAGTGCTGCGCCAAAGCCGCATCTACCTTCCCCAGCCGGGCGACCACGTGGAGGTGCACGGCTACCTGGACCTTTATCCACGCGGAGGCAAATACCAGCTCTACGCGGACGTCATCCGACCCGTAGGCCAGGGGGCCGCGTATCAAGCCTTCCTGCGGCTTAAGGCCCGGCTCGAAGCCGAAGGCCTGTTTGATGAAGAACGCAAGCGACCCATCCCTCGCTTCCCGCGGCGCATCGGCGTGGTTACCTCCGCGACGGGCGCGGCGCTGCGCGATATTCTCAACACCATTCGCCGACGCTATCCTTTGGCCGAAGTGGTGCTGGCCGCGAGCTTTGTCCAGGGCGACGAAGCACCCGAGAGCCTGGTCGCGGCGCTTGAGGCGCTCAATCGCGTCGCACAACCCGACGTCATCATCCTGGCCCGGGGTGGCGGCGCGGTGGAAGACCTGGCCGCGTTCAATGATGAACGCGTAGTGCGCGCGGTAGCCGCGAGCCAAGCGCCTGTGATCACCGGCGTGGGCCACGAGACCGATTTCACCCTGGTTGACTTTGCTGCGGACCGCCGCGCGCCCACCCCTACAGGCGCGGCCGAACTCGCAACCCCCGACCAGGCCGCGCTGCGGGATATGCTCGCGCACTTGCGGGCTCGCATGGCGCGCGCATTAGAACGACATTTGCTGACCGCCGCGACCCAACTGGCTTATCTGGAACGCCGTTTGCAGCGGCACCATCCTCAGACCCGCCTGCAAGCCCATCGCCTTCGTCTGGAACAATGGCGGGTCCGGTTGCGCCAGGCCTTGCGGCACCATCTTATCCTCGCGCGCGAACGATGCCATCACGTGCAACAAGCCTTGCCGCGCGCGATGGACCAGCAACTCTCTCGCGCTCGCGCTCGCCTACAAGACCTCCGCTACCGCCTCCGGGCCCTGGACCCCCTCGCGCCGTTGCAACGGGGATACGCCCTACTATTTGATGAACAGGGGCGCCTTATCCGCCATGCGAGGGATGTGGTGCCCGGCCAACGCCTTACCGCGCGGCTTGGTCAAGGGCGCCTCACCCTGCGCGTAGAACAACGTCATATTCCCTCAGGGGAGGACCGCCGTGAGCCCTGAACGCCTTTCCTTTGAACAAGCCCTGCAAGAGCTTGAGCGCATCGTCCTGCGCTTGGAACAGGAAGATTTACCCCTGGAAGAAGCCGTTGCCCTCTACGAACGCGGGCAGCAACTGCTCGATCAATGTACCCGCCTGCTCGACGAGGCCGAGCTTCGCGTCCGTCAGTTGGTCGGCGAGCAACTGCAGCCCTTTGAGCCGCCCCCAGCCGATGAAGACGACACGGACGCACCGTTGGCTTAGAGATGGCAGATCCAAGGCGGGCATTTCGGCTTATTATAAAAGTGACAAATGTCACACATCGCCCAGGAGGAAACATCCCATGCCCGCCAATCCGGTGGCCGTACCGGTGCATCCGCTTATTGCTGAACGTTACAGTCCGTTGGCCTACGCGCCGCGCGCGGTGTCTATTGAGGTCATACGGCAAGTACTCGAGGCCGCGCGCTGGGCACCATCGTCCTACAATCGTCAACCGTGGCATTTCTTGGTCACGCGGCAGGGGGAGCCGGGGTACCAGCGCCTCCTGGCAACCATGGTTCCATGGAACCGGGGCTGGGCCCAGGCCGCGCCTGTGCTCATCCTGGCCAGTGCACAAACCGAGGACGAGCGCGGGCCGAACGCGTACGCGTTCCACGACCTGGGCATGGCCAGCGCGCAGCTCACGTTGCAGGCCGTGGCCCTGGGGTTACGTACTCGTTTCATCGCGGGCTTCGATCGGAAAGCGGCCCGCCGCGCGTTCGCTATTCCCGAGGCTTACGAGCCCTGGACCATTATCGCTCTGGGTTACCCCGGCTCGCTGGATGACCTGCCGCCGCGTTACCGCGGGGCTGCGAGCAAACCGCGCACCCGCAAGGCCCCGGAAGCCCTCATCGCGTGGGGCGCTTGGGGCCGCACGCGGCCCCAACATGATGGAGGTTAGCCGGGCCATGAGCACCTTGCCCCAGCCCGAGGATTTGGTTCTGGTCGCGCTGCTGCCCAAGCCGCGCGACCTGGCCATCGCGCGAACCCTGGGTTGGTACCGCATCCCCCTGGCCACTGCGCCGCGCATTCTGGCCGTGGACTGGCTGGCCTTTTACCAACCGCGCGCGTTTGGGCCGCGCAAATGGCGCATTGAAGTGGTCGCACCCGTGTTGGGCCACGAGCTGGTGCGCCGCCGCGACCTCTTCGCGGATGAACCCAATCATCCCCGCGCGCATGAGGAATATGTCAAGATGCAGCTGGGGCCATTGGTCACTTTGCCCCGCCCCATCCTCGCACGGCGCTGGAAGCGTATTGTGTTCTTCTATACTACGGGCGAGCGGCTCTTGACCGCGCGTACTATCGACGAGTTGCGGCCTAGCGAAGCCGAACGCCGCGCCCTATGGCACGCGCTGCGTGAGCGCGGGCGTCAACAAGCCGCGTATCACGTGCAACCCTTGCCCGAGGTCCCGGATGAGGTTTGGCTCGCGCTGCTGGGGCTTTGGGCCAGGCCAAAGGCTATGGACGACGCGGATAGATCGGGCTAATCCTGCGTTGGGGCTGCAGTGTCTTCGCCATGGGCCTCGGTTGGGGCAGGCTCGGGCGCCTTGGTCTTTGGGGGAAGGGCGCCTTTGGAGCGCGTGGCAGGCTTGCGTAACCGGGGCCGCTCGGGCACCCGGGGTAGGCTAAGGCGCTCGAGCAGGTGGACCCATAGGCCCTCCAGCGCGCGGCGCCATTGCCGCAACCGTGAACGTACGCGCGCCAGACGCTGGTACCACTTGAGACGCACGGGTTTGCGTTCGGCCTTGGGGCCCGTCCACTGGACCAGGGCCGCGCCCCAGGTGAGCCCCGCGCCAAAGCCCACCAGCACACCATATTCGCCCGGCTTAATGCGCCCCGATTCCGCAGCTTCATAGAGCACCAAGGGGATGGACGCGGTGGACGTGTTGCCGTAACGGTCCAGGTTCATGAGGAAGTCGTCCAAGGGCCGACGCAAGGATTTGGCCGCGGCTTCAATGATGCGCCGATTGGCCTGATGGGGTGCAATCCAATCGATTTGGTCCAGAGTCATGCCGGCCTTTTCAACGACCTCTCGCGTTGCGCGCGCCATCACGCGCGTGGCAAAGCGAAAGACCTCTCGCCCCTGCATTTTGACGTAGTGCATTTTTTGGTCCAGGGCCTCGTGGCTCACCGGGTTACGGCTGCCGCATGTGGGCAAAAGGAGCAAATCCGCGCCCGAGCCATCGGCCCGGAGGATGGAAGTAATGACGCCGCCGGGTTCGTCGGAGGCCTCAAGCACCAGTGCGCCCGCGCCATCACCAAAGAGGATGCACGTGTTGCGGTCTTCCCAGTCGATGATGCGGGAGAGGGTCTCCGCGCCAATGACCAGCGCGGTGTCAATCTCGCCCACTTTGATCATGGCTGCGGCCAAGCTGAGGGCATAGATGAAGCCCGTGCACGCGGCCGAGACGTCCAACGCGCCCGCGCGTGTGGCGCCAATGGCGTCTTGCACAATCGCCGCGGTCGCGGGGAAAATGTACTCCGGCGTGCTGGACGCGACCAGGATCAGGTCGACCTGGGTCGGCGCGACCCGGGCTTTACGCAAGGCCTCTTCCGCGGCGCGCGCGGCCAGGACCGCGGTACTCTCCTCCGGGCTCGCGATGCGCCGCTCCCGGATGCCCGTCCGAGTACGGATCCATTCGTCGCTGGTATCGACCATCTTGGCTATATCGTCGTTAGTGAGCACTTTTTCAGGGACCGCGTGGCCCCAGCCGGTGATATGGGCATAACGGGCCATGGGACATCCTCACAAGCGGGGTCAAACACCGCCGCGCGGCCATAGGTGGCGCGCGGTAAGGCCTTAGGCAAGGGGTAATAACACCGCCTCGGTGCGGAAGATGCGCGCAATGCAAAAGGCCCCTGCGGTCAGCAGGGGCCTTCTTGGCGCGCAAAAGCCGGCTTAACCTTCGCGCCCTTCTTCGCTGTCCGAAGCAGCGCTTGGCGCGCCTTCCGTGGGCGTCCCCGAGGTGGTTTCGGCTTCGCTCTCCTGCTTCATCTCAGCCTCGGCTTCTTGCAGGGCCATCTGCAAGTCCAGGTCCGCGTAGGCCAGGGAATCGACCTTTTTGATGCTCAAGCCAATGCGCCGCCGCTCAGGTTCGATGCGGATGATGCGCAGGGTCACCTCTTCGCCCACGTGCAACACCTCTTTCGGGTGCTCAATGCGCTGATGGCTGATTTCGGAGATATGGATGAGGCCTTCCAGGCCGTTCTCCAGGCGGGCAAAGGCGCCGTATTTCTCCAAGCGAGTGATGGTGCCGCGTACCAGTTGGCCGACGCGCAACGACTTGGTCTTGACCTTCCAAGGGTCCTCTTGGGTTTGACGGATGGAAAGGCCAATGCGCCGTCGTTCGGGGTCGACCTCGATGACCTTGACCTGTACGGGCTGACCCTCTTCCAATACATCTTCCGGGCGCTTGATGTGTTCCCACGAAATCTCGGAGATATGGACCAACCCATCCGCGCCGCCGATATCCACGAACGCGCCGAAGGGGGTAATGCGCGTAACCCGGCCGTTGATCACGTCGCCCACTTTGATCTGCTGCAGGAGTTTATCCTTGAGCAGTTCTCGGGCTTCGCGTGCAGCAGCGCGCTCCGAGAGGATGAGCCGCCGTCGCCGCGGGTCGACCTCGATCACCTTGGCCACGATTTCATCGCCGATGGCCTTTTCCCAGCTGGGGCCCGGGACCAGGCTCCCCCACATGGCGCGATGGGAGCGCAAGATCTGCGACGCGGGGATGAACCCTTGCAAGCGGCCGAACTTGACCACCACACCACCTTTGTTGTAGCGGATGATCTGGCCGCGATAGGTCAGGCCTTTCTCCTTGTACTCCTGGGCGCGCTCCCAGTCCTCCATCTCCAAAGCCTGGCGGTAGGAAAGCCGGGGCGTGCCGTTGCTATCGAAGCCCTCGACATAAACGCGCACCGTGTTGCCCTCCTTCAGCTGCGCGCGTTCCTCGTCGCTCAGGGCCTCAAGGGCTTCGGCCGGAATGAGCCCATCGGACTTGTAACCCAGGCTCACCCACACGCCCTGGTCGTTGACCGTGCTCACGGTGCCTTCCACAATGGTTCCGGCGCGCAACTCCGCGTGAGGCACGCCCTGCGACTCATTCAGCAGGTCTTCCATCGTCATCTGTTCTTGCTCGTCGTGTTGCCCCTCCCCATTCCCTTGCGGTTCCAACGTCGAGGGGTCTTGCGCTGGCATCATCATCGCTTAATCTCCGAACGCTTTACCGGACTTGGCCGCTCTTTCGCGGCAAGGCCCATTATAACAGGAAGTGCCCCCTTGACAACCTTTGACGCCGCTTTTTAAGGTTGAGTTTGGCGCTTATTCGTCGGGTTTCAAGACGACAAAGTTATCGAAATCAACAACGACGCCAGCATCGGTAAACGCGCCCGCGATAAGCCCTACATCGCCGTGGGCATGGGTCGCATCCTGCACTTCCGCAAGCAAGGTACCGTTCGCATACAAGCGCAACGTATTGCCAATGCACTCAGCCTGCACCCGGTTGACCAGCCCGCCTGGCCGAATGATCTCGCGCACAGCCAGCTGACGTTCGGGCGTTAAAGGATATTGCTCCCCGTTTTCCACTTTGATAATGGCGTAATACCCCGCGTTGCTCAGGATGAAGAAATAGAAGTTCTTCTCATCTTGATAGCGACAGATCACGCCAAACGTGTTGTACTCCGAGCCCGCGATGGCCTGAGCATCGACCTCGATGCGCGCATCCGCGAAGTCCAGGCCCGGGTTGGCCCATAAATCCGTGTAATTGATGCCTACGCCGATACGATAGCGACCGTCAACGTAATCAGTAATGCCCCACTCGGTGCGCACGCGCGGCCAACCGCTGTTGGGGTCGGAAAAATCATCCTGGAACAGGATCCGGTCGGCCGGGATGGGCGTGGGGGTCGGGGTTGGGGTAGGGGGGATAGGCGTAGGCAGAGGTAGGGTAAGCAGCGCGCGCGGGGTTGGCGTCGGGCTGGGCGGGGGTAGAGGCGTGGCCGCCGCGGCGCGGCACCCCGCGAGCCCCAAGCCCAATACCCCAAACACCAACACCCAACGCACAACACGAGACCGTCGCGAGGTCATGGGTCGTCTCTCCTCCGTGGGATGCTGTGGGGCGCCCAAGCCAGGACCGCATTAGGCCTCGTCCGGCCACGAGGGCAGAACGAGGTCCAACCATCGAACCCACGCGCGCGCCATCCAAACCAGCGCGAGCAAGGTCGCGAAAAAGGTTATCTGGATGGTCCATGCGCGTGATGTAAACATGGGAGACGGTGGATGCAGCACCCGCTCGGTGATACTCAAGCGCACGCCGATGAGCGCGAGAAAGCCCACGTTAATCCACGCGGTCGCGCGGGGTGGCAGGAACCACGCGGCCCCTTGCAAAAGCGCTCCCACGATGGCTAATTCTACCCCCGCTCGCCAACGAGGCTCGGACAAAAACAAGCCGTTCCAGTTGGTCTGCATGGCCCATAAGGATAGCGGCAAATACAGCCACCACAATGCCATGCCGACCCAACCCCACAGCCGCGAAGCCCGCAACGCTTTTGGATCGTGGCGCCACAGAGCCCGCATACCCTGCACCGCCGCCCACGTCAACGCGAGCAACGCGGCCCAAATCCAGGCCCCATGCAGGTATATCGCGCGAATGTTTGCCCCCAAGGTCTTTTCCGGCGGCCCCACAAAAGCGAGAAAGAGGGCCACGTTCAGCATGAGCAGGGCTTCCAGGGTCCAGCGCCAGCGCGGCGGGATGTAGGGACACATGCATCACCCCCTTTGTGTTTGCATGGTTTGTGTTCAATTTTACCAAGCAAGGTTTGCGAAATCGCCCACGGCCATAAAGCACGATCGAGGGATGCACGCGGAGATTGTCGAAATGCCAATCGCTCGCGTGCCGCGCCGCCGCGGGCTGGAAGCCCGCGGCGAGTTGCCATAAAATTGCGCGCGAGCTGGCTGGCTCAGCGCGCGGGGCATGGAACGGCGAGGATAGCAGGCGGGTTTCGCCGCCCGCGGCATGGGCTTCTACGAGATTTGCCTGCACCCGTTGCTTCATGGACGCGCGCAGGGCTGGATGGGCTGGTAAACTAATAAGGAAACCCGGCACCATCGAGGTGATGATGCAACCAGCTGACCGAATCGCGGATCTCAAACCGTACTACTTCGCACAAGTGGGCCGCCAGATCCAGCAAATGCGTTCCCAGGGGTTGGACGTGGTGCGCATGGACATTGGCGCGCCCGATATGCCCCCACCCGAGTTCGTTATCAAAGCCATGATCGCCGCGGCCCAACGCCCCGATCGACATTCGTATCAGCCCTACGGGGGCACGCCTGCCTACCGCCGGGCTTGGGCGGCGTATTACCAACGTCGCTTTGGTGTTCAGCTGGACCCCCAAACCCAGGTCGTGGGCCTTATCGGCTCCAAAGAGGGCATTTTCCACCTCACGCAAGCCCTGATCAATCCCGGCGACGTGGTCCTCGTGCCCGATCCGGGCTACTCCGCGTACGCACCAGCCGCGCGCATCGCGGGCGGCCATGTGGTCTATATGCCCCTGCGCGCGGAAAACGGCTTCTTGCCCGACCTGGACGCCATCCCTCACGACATCCGACGACGGGCTAAGATCTTGTGGCTCAATTACCCCAATAACCCTACGGGGGCGACCATCACATATGAAGCCCTGGAGCGAGCCGTCGCGTTCGCGCGTGAACACCATATCTTGCTCGCGTACGACGCCGCGTACGTGGACGTGGTATTGGACCCTGACGCACCGCCCCCGCCGAGCGTGCTCCAGGTTCCAGGCGCGCTAGAGGTCGCGGTGGAGTTCAATTCCCTCTCCAAACGCGCAAACATGGCCGGATGGCGGTTGGGTGTCGCGGTGGGTCACGCCGAAGCCCTGCGTTATCTTTTCCTCTACAAAAGTCAGGTTGATTCCTCCCATTTCGGCCCCCTGATGGATGCAGCTGAGGTCGCGCTCAATGACCCGCGCATGGACGCGTGGATCGCGGCGCGCAACGCAGTCTACCGCAAACGGCGTGACCGTATCCTGACCTTATTGACCGAGCTGGGCTTGACGGCTTATCCCGCACAAGCGGGTATGTACATTTGGGCGAAGCTTCCCCCTGGGGTGGAAAGTCTCGCGTTCACGCAGGCTTTGCTGCAGCACCATCACATCAGCTGGGCGCCGGGGCGGATCTTCGGCCCTCATGGCGAGGGGTATGTGCGCATCTCCCTCGGCGTACCCGACGACGCGTTGGACCGAGCCCTGGCTCGCTTGCGCGCGGCCCACACGTTGCCGGGTTTACCCGCGCGCGAGGTATAACCCCTTTTTCAAAGGAGGTGGCCTTTGACCATGTGGCAAGAATCAGAGGATGAACGCCCAACGTCCCAAGTATGGTTTGTGGATGAGGATGGCAGCACGCCCATGCCCGTGGAGGAGGCTCGAGCCGCGCTGGCCGAATCCGAAGAGACCATAAGCAAGGAGGAGACAGAACGCCTCAAGCAAGGCCGCGCGCCCATCCCCACACAACAACCCAAGGAGCGCGCGGTGTTGGTGGGGGTGGAGCTGCGTCACCGCCGAAGCCTATTGCCTCTGGAGGAATCGCTCCGCGAACTCGCACGGCTGGCCGAAACCGCGGGCCTGGAGGTCGTGGGTCAAGTTACGCAAAAGCTCAACCGGCCGAACCCCAGTACTTTTGTTGGTAAGGGTAAGCTCGAGGAAATCAAAGCCTTGGTTGAGCAAACCAAGGCCAATGTAATCATCTTTGACGATGAGCTCACACCCCGGCACCAACGAGAATTGGAGAAGTTTTTTGGCGATAAGGTTCGGGTAATCGACCGCACGGTGCTCATTTTGGACATCTTCGCCCAACGCGCGCAAACCAAGGAAGGCGCGCTCCAGGTTGAGCTCGCGCAGCTGGAGTATCGCCTGCCCCGCCTGACGCGCGCGTGGACGCATCTGGAGCGTCAGGCGGGCGGTGGCGGCGGCCGGGCTGGCCGCGCAGGGGGCGTAGGCCTGCGCGGGCCTGGTGAAAAGCAGCTGGAATTGGACCGACGGGAGATCAACAAACGCATCGCGGTGCTCAAACGTGAGCTTGAAAAGGTGCGCGCGCATCGACAACGTTATCGCTCCCGGCGCCGTAAGAACCGGCTTCCCGTGGTCGCGCTGGTCGGCTATACCAACGCGGGCAAATCTACTCTGCTCAACCGATTGAGCGGCGCGAATGTGTACGCGGACGATAAGCTCTTCGCGACCCTTGACCCAACCACCCGTCGCGTGGAGTTACCCGGTGGTCACATCGCGCTGTTCACCGATACGGTCGGGTTCATCCAAAAGCTGCCTACAACCCTGGTCGCCGCCTTCCGCGCGACCTTGGAGGAAATTGCTGAAGCCGACCTGTTGCTACACGTGATTGATATTGCGCATCCCCAGGCGGCCGCGCAAGCCGAGGCCGTCATCCGCACGCTGCGCGAGATCAAAGCGGACCACATCCCCATCCTCACGGTGCTCAATAAAATCGACCTCCTGCCCGACCCGGAGGCCGCGCGCGAGGCTCTCAAGGCCTTCCCGGGTGCGGTGGCTATCTCCGCGCTCACGGGCGAGGGCATCCCCGAGCTGCTGCAAGCCGTGGCCGACCAACTCTACGCGCGATATACACCCGTCGAAGTATTGTTGCCCTACGACCAAGGACACCTTATTTCGCTCTTTCACGAGATGGGCCGCATCGACCGCATCGAGCACCGACGGGATGGGGTGCATATCAAAGGCCGGTTGCCGGGCCGTCTGCTCGCTCGCTTTGCGCCTTTTGTGCTGCGACAAGGACAACGTAAAGGGCCCGCCCTGCCTACCGCGGCCGAAACCGCATTGCGCGAGGACGCACACGCGGGCCAAAACGAGGATTCCGCCCTGGATTCTGCTATGTGAGGTCACCTTATGCCCCGTCGACCTTCTTGGCGCGATCGCCTCAACCGTTGGTCCGACCAAGTGGGCGAGTTTCTCGCCTATCGGAAAGGCCTATTGCCCATGGTGGGCCTGGCCCTAATCGCGTTGGATGGCGTGCTGAGCGTGCTGGGCTTGCTTTTGGGCTGGCAAGGAGGGCTGTTCGCAGCCCATTGCCTGCTCGGTTTGGGCACCTTTATCGCCATCCTCGGGTTCTTGCTCGCGTGGGCACTGTAGCTATGGCTGTTTTATTGTTCAACAAACCGTACGGTGTGCTCTCTCAATTCACGGATCCGGAGGGGCGTCCAACCCTCAAGGATTACATCCCCGTGCCCCATGTCTACCCAGCGGGGCGCCTGGACCTGCGCTCAGAAGGGCTGCTTATTTTGAGCGATAATCCTCGGCTGCGCGGGTTGCTCACGCATCACGGCCACGCGCTGCCACGAGAGTATTGGGTGCAGGTTGAAGGGGAACCTGATGACCATGACTTGGAACGGCTGGTGCACGGGGTTTGGGTGGATGGCCGACGGCTACGCGCGCGACGTGCGAACCGAATGCCCCCGCCGAAGCTGTGGCCCCGCACGCCCCCTGTCCGCCACCACCCTACCACATGGCTCCGGCTGGTGCTCACTGAAGGGCGCAAACACCAGGTGCGGCGCATGACCGCGGCCATCGGACACCCCACACAACGCCTCATCCGATGGGCCATCGGACCGTTCACCCTGCACGGGCTCCAGCCCGGCCAGTGGCGTTATCTGACCCCATCGGAAGAGGCAAAATTGTGGCGTTTGTTGCGCGCGGGGTCTGCACAACGTCCAAAAGGCTAGGAGGGAGACATGTCTCGACGGACGCGGGATATCCTTATTGGCTTGCTGCTTTTGGCTTGGGGGCTGGGCGCCCTGGGTGTTCCCTTGTTCACATCCGTCTCCCGCGCGGTGGCTGCGGTGGTTTCGCTGGTAGCCGCGCTGGTTGGCCTCGGCCTAATGGTGCTTGGTCTCGGCATGGCCTACCGAACCTGGCGGCGACGTTGGGGACGAGGGCGGTATGGGCTCCTAGCAGGCATGGGTTTGGCTGGGTTAGGCCTGGCCATTGTGCTCAATCAAATCACCGATGCCGACCTTTCGCCCTGGGGCGGGCTGTTGGCCGGGGTCGGCTTGGGGTATGTACTACGCGTCTTGCGTGATTAGCTCCATTCCTACAAGTCAAAGGGGAACGCGATGGCAGCACGTGTGGTTGTATTTGGCGCGTCCGCCCCAAAGCCCGGCGACCCCGCGTATCAACGTGCCTATCATTTGGGCCAGGCCCTGGCTCGCGCGGGGTACATCGTGATCACCGGGGGGTATATCGGCACCATGGAAGCCGTCTCGCGCGGCGCGGCCGAGGCCGGTGGTCATGTCATCGGCGTGACCTGCGAGCAAATCGAGCGCTGGCGCCCGGTCGGCCCCAATCGCTGGCTGCACGAAGAATGGCGTACGCGTACGTTGCTGGAGCGCCTCGAGCGCATGCTCACCCACGGCGACGCGTTTTTAGCCCTGCCGGGCGGCGTGGGCACGTTGACCGAAATCTTGCTCACATGGAACCATTTGCTGATCCGCGCGCTACCCCCGCGGCCGCTCATCCTCATCGGGCAGGAATTGGCCGATGCCTGTCAGCGCACCCAGGAAGCACTCGCCGCGTACTTCCCGCCTGCGGCACGCCACGCGCTCCTGATAGCCTCAGACCCCGAGGATGCGGTCCGTATCCTGCGCGCCCACGTTCCACCCCAGGAGGAGCCATGAAGCCCGACACAGATACGCCCTACCTGTACCGTGAGATCTTCGCACAGCCCCAAGTGCTCACCACCTTGCTCTTGGAAGAACGGGAGCGAGCTCGGGCTATCGCGCAGACCGCCCGCGAGCGAGGAATCCGCTTCGTAGTTATGGCCGCACGTGGGAGCAGCGACAATGCCGCGCTGTACGGCAAGTATTTGTTTGGCGCGATGGTCGGGCTGCCCGTGGCGATGGCCACGCCGTCCCTTTTCACGCTGTATGAGCGTCCCCCTCAACTGCGCGAGACGTTGGTTATCGGTATTTCTCAATCGGGCCGCTCTTCGGATATCATCACTGTGGTAGAGACAGCAACACAACAGGGGGCCATGACCGTCGCGATCACCAACGACCCCGACGCGCCCTTGGCCCACGTCGCGACCCATATACTGCCCTTGCATGCAGGGGAGGAGCGAAGCATCGCCGCGACCAAAACCTACACCGCGCAGCTCATGGCTCTGGCCCTGCTCGTAACCCAATGGACAGAGGACGCGCAAGCCTGGCGGGAGCTCACCGCGGTGCCCGCGGCCGTAAGCCAGGCATTGAGTATGGCCGAAATGATCGCGCGCGCGACGGAACGCTACCGCTACATGAGTACGTGCGTGGTCATCGGCCGCGGATACAACTACGCGACCGCATACGAGATTGCACTCAAGCTCAAAGAGCTCACTTACGTAGTTGCAGAACCATACTCATCGGCCGACTTTCAGCACGGCCCTATCGCGGTCATTGGGGATGGGTTTCCGGTCATCCTGATTGCACCGCGCGGGCGGGTGTACACCGAGATCCAACGGCTCGCGACACGGCTGAGGGAACGAGGCGCGGAAATTGTTGCCATCTCCGACGCAGCAGAGACCCTCGCGCTCGCGCGCACACGGCTTGCCTTGCCCGGCGATCTGCCCGAATGGCTTACCCCCTTCACCGCGGTAGTCTTGGGCCAACTGTTTGCTTACTACCTCACGTTGGCCAAGGATTACGATCCAGATCACCCACGCGGGCTGACAAAAGTGACTCAGACCCGCTAAAACGTTTGAATTTCACCATCCACGATCACGCCAGCCTCGTGAGTGAGGGAGCTACTTTCACTCAGCCCCCGCAGTGACGGGTTCGAGTTCAACCAATACCGCGTCGCGCTCGACAGCCTGACCGGGTTGCACATGCACCGCGGTCACATGCGCGTCAAACGGCGCCTGGATGCGAAGTTCCATCTTCATGGCTTCAAGGAGGACCAAAGTTGCCCCGGCCTTAACGCGATCACCGGGTTGGATCGCGATATGGCGCACTTGCGCGGGCATGGGTGCGCGCAGGATGCCATCGCGATGGGGCGCTTCGGCTTCGCCTCGCGCGCTGGGTGCGCGGGGGGTGCTATCGACGCGCCACAACCGCCCACGCCATTGGGCCCATCCTTGGCCCCGGACCCAGGTGGCATCGACGACCACGCGTTGCCCCTCGATCTCGAGATACCAGCGGACCCCTTCACGATGCAGAACGCGCACCCGCCAAGTCTGGCCCGCGTGACGGAGTTCCCAGATATCGTTCCCGACGGCAGCGAGCTGTACGTCCGGCCAAGGTCGCGTTTTGGTCATGGTCGCCTCCCAAACGAGCCCCCATCGCGCGCTCAGGCGCCATCCCAAAAGACCACCAACCCGGCCTCACGCAAAGAGACATAACGCCCCGCGCCAATGATGATATGGTCAAGCACCGCGATATCTAGCGTACGCCCCGCGGCCACGATTTGGCGCGTCAACGCGATATCATCCGGGCTTGGAGACGGGTCGCCACTAGGGTGATTATGCACCAGCAAGATGGCGGTTGCGTTATGTCGAACGGCCTCCCGGAAGACCTCGGCTACACGCACTTGCGCACTATTGACCGAACCCCGGACCACGTCGCGCACATCTAAAACGTGATTGCGGGTGTTGAGCAGGAGCACCCGTAAATGCTCTTGTTCCAGCGCGGTCATCTCGGTCATGAGCATTTCGGCCACATCCTGCGGACTGTGAATAGCCGGGCGTTCTTTCCATTGAGCGCGACGCAGACGTTGCGCCAATTCCAACGCGGCTTTGATTTGAGTGCTCTTGGCCAAGCCCATGCCCGGGATGGCCTGCAACGCGCTCAAGGGCGCGCGATGCAGGCCCGTGAGTCCGCCGAACTCGCGCAGCAGGCGCTGGGCCAAAGCCACCGCGTGCTCTCCGCGGCGGCCAGTGCGCAAAAGGATGGCTAAGAGCTCTGCCGTGGTCAGGCTCTGCGGCCCGAGCCGGGCCAAGCGCTCCCGCGGACGGTCCTCGGTATCCCAATCCCGAATCCGATAGCCGCTCATGGACGAGTCTATCGCCTCCCCACGCAATCCTCGGGCGGTTCACCCAGGCGCGCCTTTTCCTCTTCAATGATGGCCGGGTCAAGCTTACGGAACAGAGGCTTGGGCTTACGCAAGGGCTGCCCCGGAGGTAGCTCGCTGGGCACCCAACGGCCCGTCGCCGGGGTGGGGTCGTAACGCAAAACTTCATGGGTACCCAGGGCATCCTCAACCGTCTCCGTATATTGACGTCCAAAAAGGGGCCGCTCATACCCTAAATATTGGTGTAGACGTTCGCTGGTGAAGGGAAGATAGGGGGCAAACATTATCTTTAAGTCATCAATGGCACGCAAGGCCGTGTAGATAATGGTGCCTGCATCGGTGCGATCCTCTTTAATGCGCTGCCACGGCGCGCGGCGCTCCAGGTACTTGTTCACCTGGGCAGCCAGGCGCATGGCTTCTTGCAAGCCCGCGCGGAGGCGTACGTGCTCCAGATGCTCACCCACGACCTGCAGGCCCTGAGTCATTTCCTCTAACAAAGCCGCGTCTAGGTCGGCCAGGGGCCCAGGCTCGGGCACGTGGCCCCAATGTTTGTACGCAAAAGATAACACTCGATGGGCCAAATTGCCCCACGTAGCCACCAGCTCATCGTTGTTGCGCCGCAGGAAGTCCTCCCAATACCAGTCGGTATCCTTCGTCTCGGGCATGATGGCCGTGAGGTAATAGCGCAAGGGGTCGGGGTCGTAGCGTTCCAGCAGATCGAGCCCCCAAAGGGCCCAGTTACGACTGCCGGAGAATTTGCAGCCTTCCAGGTTGAGAAATTGGTTCGCGGGCACATCATACGGCAAGACCAAGCGGCGTCCCTTCTCTTGGCCAAGGAAGAGACGCTCAAAGGCCGTCCCCGCGCCGATGAGCTCGGCAGGCCACATGAGGGTGTGGAAGGGAATATTGTCCTTGCCGATAAAGTAATACGTTCGTGCTTCGGGGTTGAACCACCAAGCCTGCCACGCGTCGGGTTGGCCAGTGAGCTGGCTCCATTCAATGGCCGCAGAAAGGTACCCGATCACCGCTTCAAACCAGACATACAGCACCTTGTGTTCCCAACCGGGCAAGGGGATGGGGATGCCCCAATCCAGATCGCGGCTGATGGGCCGGGGCTTGAGCCCTTCAGTCTGAATAAAGCTAATGGATTGTCGCACGACCGGGGGGCGCCAATGGTCTTGATGCTGCCGCAAAAAATCCAGCAGAGCTGGCTCCAGCTTGGGCAAGTCAAGGTAAAAGTGTTCCGTATCCCGCAATTCAGGCACTGACCCATCGAGCTTAGACCGAGGATTGATCAGTTTAGTTGGGTCGAGCAAATTACCACATCGGTCGCACTGGTCGCTACGCGCGTGCTCATAGCCACAAATGTAACATGTACCCTCAACGTAACGGTCAGGCAAGAAGCGCCCCAAAGTTGGGGAATACCATTGTTTGGCCTTTTGGGTAAAAAGGTAACCATTCTCGAGCAGGGCTTTGAATATGGTTTGTGATACGCGGAAATGGTTCTCAGTATGCGTTGAGGTAAACAGGTCGTAAGCCAGACCAAACTTCTGGAAGAGCTCCAAAAAAGAGCGATGATAACGTCGGTAAATGGTTTCAGGGGGGACGCCTTCTTTATCAGCACGTACCGTGATCGGCGTACCATGGGCATCCGAGCCCGAGACCATGAGCATGTTCCGACCGCGCAGGCGTTGATAGCGAGAAAAGATGTCTGCAGGCAAATACGCGCCCACCAAGTTCCCGGCATGGATCAGCGCGTTGGCATATGGCCACGCGACCCCGGCCAAGACGTACGCGCTCATAAGTCTCCTCCGCTTCGAGTCAGGCCTGGAATGCTACAATTATAGTGCATCCGAGAAAGAAATGGCTGAGCAGAGGTGATAGGTTTGGGTAATGAAGCCAAGTAAAAAGCCCTGGTTCTCTTCGGTCCGGCCCTTGCAGGGGAAGCAAAACATGGTATGATAAAAAACACAACGGTTGGGAGCGAATACACCCATGGATGAGGAACGGAAAATCACCATCATTGAAGGCCCGACGCCCGTTTTCGAACCTGTCCAGCAGCCCATGGGCGAGCTGTTTTGGGGTATATTGGAAGGGCCGCCTCGCCGCGCGCTTTTGGCGCGCACGCGTGTGCGTGCGCTGAATGGTCCTGCGTTGGTTGAACGATGCCACCGCGCGTGGCGGGCGAAAGATGCGATCTACCTCGAATTCCGCACGCCCTTGGGCCTTGTACAACGCGTACCGATTGCGGCCGTCCGTTATGAACCCACGGACGAGGGGGATGTGCTGACGTTGTGGGTCCTCTTGCCGCAAGAGGTGCTCGAGAACCTCGCTGAACCCAATGGAGACGATTCCGACGACTTCACCTACTAGGCCTGCGAGCTCGCGCGAAAACGTCGCGCGTAATAGCCCGGGTGGCGCAAACCAACGGGCGAGGCCATAACCGCGTAGCCCATCAGGGGCGTTGGGACGTACGCCCCGCGTTTTGTGTTTGGCGCGCGGCCTCGCACAAAGCACGCTTTTCCCGCATATGCCCCAGGGCCGCGCATCCAAATGAGGCCGGGTTCAACTGTGCGCGTCATTGAACTGTGGTGTAACTTGCTTCCCCTTGCACCCGCTCGGACATCATCCCAACCGAGCGCACATGTCCCATGGATGTTGTCCATCCTGATGTCCGCCCATCGTTCAATCAGCCATCCTATTTTGAAATGCATCCCTACTCAGTGAGGTTGGCACCGATGGCGACCCAAGTGGCAGAACTCGAAAAAGCGACGTTAGCCGAATTGCGCCGCCGAGCGAAAGAGCTCAAAATCCCCCGCTACAGTCGTCTAAAGAAGGACGAGTTAATCGTAGCGATCCGACGAGCAGAGGCTGAACGCAACGGCCTGGAACTGCGAGGGGGTATTTTGGAAATTTTGCCCGACTCCGGCGTGGGCTTTTTGCGCGCGCGCCGCTATCGGCCAGGCCCCGATGATATCTATGTTTCCCCCGCGCAAATTCGGCGCTATGGCCTCCGACCCGGCGATTTGGTCATGGGTTATGTCCGCCCCCCACGCAACACGGAAAAGCATCATGCCCTCCTACGTGTCGAAAGCATTAATGGCCTCACGCCCGAAGAAGCACGACGCCGTCCTCGGTTTGAGGAGCTGGTGCCCATCTTCCCCGATCGGCGCTTTGACCTCGAAACCGACCGCTACGCCTTAGCTACCCGGCTCATCAATCTGGTCGCGCCCATCGGACGAGGGCAACGAGGGCTCATTGTGTCCCCACCCAAGGCGGGTAAGACAACCATCCTCAAGCAAATCGCCAACGCTATCTCGACCAAATACCCCGATGTGCACCTTATGGTCGCGCTCATCGGCGAGCGCCCCGAGGAAGTTACGGATATGGACCGCTCGGTGGACGCGGAGGTCATTTCATCCACGTTCGACGAGCCCGTGCAATCGCACGTGCGCGTCGCGGAAATGGTGCTGGAACGAGCTAAGCGCCTGGTTGAGATCGGCAAAGATGTGGTAATTTTGCTGGACTCTATTACTCGCCTAGCCCGTGCGTATAACCTGGTTGTGACCCCTTCAGGCCGCACCCTGACGGGCGGTCTGGACCCCTCCGCACTCTATCCGCCCAAACGTTTCTTCGGCGCCGCCCGGAACATCGAAAACGGCGGTTCGTTAACGATTATTGCGACTGCACTTATTGATACGGGCTCTCGTATGGATGATGTAATTTACGAAGAGTTCAAAGGCACAGGGAATATGGAGCTCCATCTCTCGCGCAAGCTCCAGGAACGGCGAATCTTTCCCGCGATTGATATCACCCGCTCTGGCACCCGTCGTGAGGAGCTGCTCCTCGGTCCGGACATCACGCAACGGGTTTGGCTCATGCGCCGTATGTTCCAACAAATGATCACACCACCACCAGCCGGCGCGGGCATGGATATGGCAACTGCAACCGAAGCCATCCTGGAGCGCTTGCGCAAGACTCGCAACAACATGGAATTTTTGGAGACTTTAACTGAAGCGATCTGACGCTTTCAAGTCTTATCTCAAGTGAGGGATGATGATGCGCCGACTTGGCCTCTTTCTTTTCGCCCTCGCGATTTTGGCTATCGTGGCCTGGGGGGTATATCGGGTGACCGAAACCGTCCGGGCCTCGGTTCAGCAGGTGCAACGAAGCGTCGAACCTGTGCAAGCGATGCAGGCCTCCCTCAGCACCCAGGTCGCGCAAGTACTGCATCCAACGCCAACCATCCAACCTGACCCTATCACCATCATCCACCAAGTAAAGCAACTGGCCCGTCTCGAAACGGTGCAATATACCATCGAAAAGGTCATCACAGCCCGCACCCAACCCGAGGGCATCTGGGATACCCTATTCGGCGATCGGCTGATTTTCATTGCCCACGGCATCGTGATTGCAGGCGTGGATTTGAGCAAGCTCGGGCCTGAGGATATCTGGATTGAAGACGGAGTATTATATGTCCGTCTGCCTGAGCCTGAGATTTTTATCGCGACGCTGGATAACCAAAAGTCTTACGTCTACGATCGGGAAAAAGGCCTGCTGACCAAAGGCGAAGTTGATTTGGAGACCGCGGCTCGAAAAGCGGCAGAACAAGCCATCCTCGAAGCCGCGTTGGAAGACGGCATTTTGGAACGTGCGCGCATCAACGCGGAAGCCTTTCTCACGCGATTGTTTGCCGAGCTGGGCTATCCGCGAGTCCGCTTTGTCTACGACACGCCCCAAGCCGAAACGCCTACGCCAACGCCATAGATGGGTGGAACAGTCGGTAGTCGATAGTCGGCAGTAGGGGCGCACGGCAGTGCGCCCAGAGCAGGGAGCGGATAGCAAGCAGTCGGTAGTCGGCAGTCGTTAGTCGGTAGTAGGGGCGCACGGCAGTGCGCCCCTGGACTTTGGCTTTTTCGGGGAAACAACGAAGGCCTCCTGGAGGGCCAGGAGGGCAAAAAGGGGCTCAAAAGACGGGCATGTCGGGGGT
>JAADFA010000074.1 GCA_013153135.1 Chloroflexota bacterium | reverse complement strand
CAAATCGCTAACTTCTAACATCCATCTACTCATCTCGCCCAAAATCTACGCTTCCTGCTTTCCTGCTCTCAGCTCCCCGCTTTATGCCAACTTCCAACTTCCAACTTCCAACTTCAAACTTCAAACCACCAAACCATCCGTGTTCATCCGCGGTTTTGCTCTCCGCGTTCATCCGTGGAGCTCCCTTCGCCTGAGCGGGGTGGAATTTTGGGATAATCGATGCGCTGGTGGTACATGCCCTGGAGAACATCGACAAAAGCCTCCTCAATAATTTGCAAGTCCTGCAAAGTAAGCGGTGCGTCGTCCAATTGGCCCTCTTGTACCCGGCGTTGAATTTGGTCGTGAACTAGCGCGCGGATAGCGTCAATCGAATCGGGGCGTTCGGCGCGTGCGCGGGCCTCGCAGCCGTCCGCGAGCATTAAGATGGCCGTTTCTTTTGAGCGTGGTTTAGGTCCGGGGTATCGGAACTCATCTGGATTGACCTCGGACGGGTCCTTGGCCTGCTTGAGAGCCTGAGCATATTGATAGCGTGTGATGGTCGTGCCGTGATGTTCTGCAATGAAATCCTGAAGGCGTTTTGGAAGCCGGTGTTGCCGTGCGAGGCGTAAACCATCGGTTACGTGGGCGCGGATAATAGCCGAGCTTTCTTGCGGTGTGAGGTTTTGGTGTGGGTCAGGCATCCCGGGCGGCCGGTTTTCGATGAAAAACAAGGGGCGTTCGGCTTTGCCCACGTCGTGGTACAGCGCGCCGACGCGTGTAAGGAGGGGGTCTGCGTCGATGCGTTCCGCGGCCTGTTCGGCCAGATTCGCGACCAAAAGGCTGTGTTGATACGTCCCTGGTGCGCGTTGAAGTAAATACTGCAGCAGAGGATGATCGGGCCGCGCGAGGTCGAGCAGGTGGAACGCGGTAATGCGATCCAGTGCGGGGGCGAGGCCAATGTACGCGAGCAGAGCCAAACTGGTTGCCACGCCGCTGCTGGACAGGGCTGCGAGGAGAAGCAACCCCAGCGGCTGTCCATCGGCCACGGGGTCTAGCGTGCGGAAGGCTAGCAAAGCTAAGCTTTGCACCCCGGCCATGGTTAGGCCTGTCCGCATGAAGGCGCTCAAGCGCTCCCCGCGGCCGAGTGCGAGCAGACCGGCCCAAGCGGCCAAGCCGTGATATGCGGTTAGTTCTAGCCCGCGCGGAAAGCCGTACAAACTTGCCAGGCTGAATAACCCGCTAAACAAGAGCCCTCGCTCTGTACCCCAAAGCAGTGCAACCAGCAAACCATACAATGCGAAGGGATAAAGATAGGGTAACACTGCCTGACCAGGCAAGATGACTCGCGCAAAGGCCATCAGGCCTACAAAGGTCACGCTGAGCGTGAGCTGTTCTCGAAGGCTGGGGTTCCAGCGGGTGGCGAACACGTACAACGCGCTCAAGCCCCCCAGGGTCGCGGTCAGGCTTGCACTGGCCAAGGCAACCTGCCAGACCGAACGTTGTTTCAAGAGACCGAACTTTTCCAGGGCTTCAATATCGGCTTCGTCGAGCACCTTGCCCCGGGGGACAATGATCTCGCCCGCGCGGAACGTGCGCACGACGGGCGTGACGTTCGCGCGCGCTTGGGCTTGCGCCTGTGCAGTGCGTTGCGGGTTATAGCGCACATTGGGCGCGACGTAAGCCGAAGCCAAGGTGACGACCAAGTCCGCCAGATCGGGCGGCAGATCCAGCGGTAGCCGTGCGGGAATGGTAAGGCGCGCGTTATCCACGTAGTCGTCGCGGATGGGCTCTTGCATGACCTGGGCCAGCACCTGAACCGCTTGTTGCCGTACCCGCAACCACGCTTCATCTGAGAGCCGGAGTAGACGCCGGGCTTGGCTCGGCGTGAGCTGGACTGGATCCATGCGCAACAGGTCCTGAATCTTTTGCTCTAGGGGGGTATACGGGTCTTGGCGCACCGCGTCGATATAAGCCAGCGCGGCCTGCAGGCGTTCAATTTGCTGGCGGCCAATGTAGGGGTTATATGGGTCATATACTCGCCCAACCGCGGCTACCGCGGCTTCCTGTTGTTGTCGCGTAAGCACCTCACTCACATATTCCAACGCGGTCGGCGCGAGAATGTCCGTTGGCGCGACGTCGCCCACGCGTAGCGGTGGTGTCGCGCGCAATGGCCCCACGCGGACGAGCAAGAGCCATACCGCGCCCCACCAGGCCATGAGCCAAAGCCCCTGCCGGGTAAAAGCCCGCCAGGGGCGTGGGGAATGCACTGCAAGCATCATCGGCTGACGTATCAGCTAACGGGATTGGAGAAGTCGGCGGACCACCTGACTGGCCTCACTGCCCGAAGCACGTCCTTGCAATCGGGGCATGAGCTCGCGCATGACTTTCCCCATATCACGGGGGGACTGAGCACCGACCTCCTCGATAACTTGTTGTGCAAGCGCTTCAAGTTCCTCGGAGCTGAGCGGCTGCGGCAAAAAGGCCTCTAAAATCGCGATGGCTTCTCGCGCTTCTTGCGCGCGGTCCTCGCGACCGGCTCGCTCCGCGGCCTCCAAGGTCTCCCGACGCATTTTTATCTGCTTCCGCAGCACCGCGATGACTTCGTCCTCGGTCAAAGCACGACCACGCTCCACTTCCGCGTTCTTGATCTCGGCCAATGCAGTGCGCAATGTCGCCTTCCGACGCTCATCCTTGGCGCGCAACGCGGCTTTCAAGGCCTGTTGCAAGCGTTCCTTCGTATTCATGTTGAACTCCTCGCGGTCCTGAGACCGACATGATCGTTTTCCTTATTATAGCCGCGTGGGCAAGCGCGCGTCAGGCCCATGGCGGTGGGCCATCCCAGCGCGCGTAGCGGAAGTCCAAGCTCGCGTCGGCATAGGCCCCGCGACGGCGCGGTGGCAGCATTTGCGCTAAGATGACCATGGCCTCATCCGTCATGCGTTGCAGAGCCTCTGCGTCGGGGCGTTCGGGCCCGTGCAGCCAGAAGGGGCGCCCAAAGCGCACTTGGGCTTTTGGATCCTGCCACCAGCGTCGTGCCAGGGGCCATGTGGGATATCCCTCCGTACCTTCCACCGCAACGGGGAGCAGCGGAACTCGCGCGCGGGCGGCGAAGTAGGCCAAACCAGGCTTGGCTCGCAGGAGCTGGGGACTGCGCGTTCCTTCGGGCGCGATAAGTACGATTTCCTCCCGCGCGAGCGCGCGTAGCGTAGCTTTGATGGCAAATCGATCGACCTCCCCGCGATGCACAGGGATCGCTCCCCACATCCGTGGGAAGATGCCAATGACCGGGTAATGAAATGCCTCTACTTTGGCCAACGGTGTAACATCAATGCGCGGCAGCACATGCAAAATCACCAGGGGATCTACAAACGCGATGTGGTTATAGTACATGAGCACTGGCCCCTGCTGGGGAACGTGTTCCAACCCCTGGACGTCGCCCAGGCGGGCGAACAAGGTCATGCCTAACCAATCCAGCGCGGGTTTGAGCACCCATCGGCGCCAGAAGTGGTAACGCCGGGGGTCATATGCATGCGCGCGGCGGGGCATGGCCCAAGGCGCGGCAACCGAGATGGATTTCATCCATCGACCTCCTCATCCACGGCTCCATTGCGAGAAGCCGTTCGGGTGGTAGGTATTATACTCAGCCACGGATAAGCCATGGTATCATACATGCCAAAGCCCCGCCTCGCGACCACTGAGGCCCTGGTATCTCCCGCTTGGAGTTCGATCGATGGCTGATGAAACCCGTGTACCTCCTCCTGAAACATCGGAGCAGGGCGACATGCTGCCCCTGCCACCGGAAGACGTGGCGCCGACCGAGCCTCCTCCGCCTCAAGCGGACCGAGGCATGCAGGCCCTGGAGCCCATTGGGTGGGATGAAGGGCCAAGCGCTGAAGCCTTGGCTCTGGTGACCCGCAAGCGCGTGCAAAATCTGTGGGGACAGGCCGATGCGCTTCAACGCCGCGTATTGCGTGAAGTGCATGATAAGCAAACAGCAATGCGCTTGCTTGACATCATTTTGAACGCGCGCAACGCCCTGAGCGAAGGCTTTGAGAATTATGAAGAAGCCGAACGCATGTTGAACGAGGTCGCGTATCAGCTGGAATATCAAAAGCGTGTGCGCGAGTGGTCGAACAGCATTGGTCTGCTTCTGTTTGGCTACGAAGTCATCTGGATGCTTATTCTCGCTGGCGGTCTAATTCTCTTGGGTCCGGGCTTTTTGGAGCAATGGGCAGGTCGTTTGGGATATACCGCGGAAGGCCAGGGTATGGATAGCCTTTCGTGGTTTATTCTTGGTCTGCGCAGCGTGCTCTGGGGCGGCTTGGGCGGTGCGACGGGCGCCTTGTACGCGTTGTGGCGTCACATCGCGGTTCAGCGCGATTTTGACCGGGACCACCTGCTTTGGTACCTGGCCAGTCCCTTGCAAGGCATGGCTTTGGGCGCGTTCGCCTTCGCCGCAGTAATGGCCGGCTTGCTCTCGATGATTCCGGCTGAAGATATCACCATTCGTTCCGCCCTGGGCGTGTTCGCGCTCGCATGGGTCATGGGGTTCCAGCAAAATGTCGTGTACAATATGGTGCGACGTATCCTGCGGGCTATTGGTTTGAGCAGCCAAGACAATGGGAGTTCGCCTTTGGACTCGTCAAATGCATCCTGATTGAGAAAGGAGGCACGACCTTCGGACGCGTACATGGAGTAGCCGTTGACTTGCCTGTTTTGGTCCTGAATTTGAACTACGAACCCCTGGGCGTGTGCACGGCCAGGCGGGCTGTTGGTTTGCTTTTGGTAGGAAAAGCGCGCATGGTGCTTAACGGCCGTGGCGTGCTACGCGCGGCCCAAGGGACCATTCCCCTGCCCTCGGTCATTCGGTTGACGTATTACGTCCATCGTCCACGGCCTACCATCCCGTTGACCAAGCGGGAGATTTTCCGCCGCGATAACTACACGTGTCAATACTGTGGCCGTCAAGGCGGCAAGCTTACCCTGGACCACGTCATCCCCCGCCATCGTGGGGGCACGTTCTCGTGGGAGAACCTGGTGACTGCATGCGCTGCGTGCAACCAACGTAAGGGTGATCGAACGCCTGAAGAGGCAGGAATGCCCTTGTTGCGACCGCCGGGTCCACCGCCTCAAAGCGCGCTTTATCGTTTCCAGCGTTATCTCGTGGATCATGCGGAATGGCGCCCGTTCCTTGAGGGCTGGTAACCCATGTCATCCGAGGAAGTTGCATATATCACAACGCCTCCTCGCGGCCGTCGCGGTTTCTATCTCGCGTTGATCGTGTTGGCCGCGGCGGTCTTGGTTGTAAGCCTCTGGCTCGCGTGGCGCGCGGGCCCGTGGCCCTGGCTCGCGGTCGCGTTGGTGGCTGCGTTTGGCCTGCCTTGGGCCGTGTATGCATGGCACATCTGGGGGCAGATATCTTACCAGTTGACGTCCCAGGCCCTGGTGCTGCGCGGGCCCAATGCCCAGGCCCAGATCGCGTTAGCACGCATCGTATGGGCCGGGCTCGAGGCTCATCTTGCCGCGCGCGAAATCTCCCTCCCGCGTGCGCCAGCTGGCAGTTGGGGCCTGCATATTGGCCTGTTAGACGACGAAGCCACGGGGCGCCGTTGGGCGTTTTACGCGGTGGCTTCGGCTCCGTACGTGATTATCGAAACCGACGATGGCACCTTCTTCGTGCTCACCCCCGCGCGGCCTGCGGACTTGTTGGAACAACTGCGCGCGCGTTTCGCCGAACCCACGGCAGCCCAGGACGTGACGATGCCGTCCCCATCCCCTATGACGTCAGCCCTCGACGCGACCGAGGCTGAATCTCAAGCCAATTCCGCACTGCCTGCTCAAGCCCCAACCTCACTGCCTACCGCCGATACGACGACAGTGGCTGAGACGACCGCGCCTGCTGCGACTGAAATGACCCCCTTACCTGAATCTACCCAGGCTGAAGCCCCCGCGCCCGAAGCGGAGCCACCAGCCGACACGGAACCTGCTACGCGCGCATCCCCCGCGCTGTGGGGCTGGGGGCTATTGGCCATCGCCTGGGCTGCAGCCCTTGTCCCTTTGGGATTCTGGTTTATCGGTGCGCGTCCACCCAACCTGCAGCTGCAAATGACCCTGGCCGCGCATTTCCTTTTCTTGGGCGTGGAATCGGGCTTGGCTTTTTATGCCTGGCGAGCGTGGCACAAGCCCGCGATGGGCCTCGCACTGAGCGTAACCGCAGCCGCCGCGTCCCTTATGATGGCCGTCGCGTTCTGGGCCCTGAGCATCTGAAAAGCTCGCTCGGACGCGCGGTACAATACCCTCCACGCAGCATACCATCCCAAACTCGCGCTGTCACCCCCGGCCGGACGCCACGCGCGGCCGTCCTGTCGAAGTTTCGCCCAAGGAGGTACGATGTACGCACCTTCTCGCTGGACACTCAAGGACCTATTCCCCTCGGACCAAGCATGGGAGGACGCACTCAACGAACTTCAACAGGCTGTTGCCCAGTTTGAGCGTCACCGAAACGAACTTCGGCCGGATCTCGACCCGGACACCTTGCGCGCCTGGCTCCGTGAACTGGAGGCCATTTATGCTCTGGCTGCGCGCGTGATGAGCTACGCGCAGCTTCGCTTTTCAGAGAACACCCAAGACCCCAACGCCCTGGCTATGGTGGGCAAAGCGCGGCAGCTCATGGCCCAGCTGGAAAATCGATTGCTCTTCTTCGACTTGTGGTGGAAGCAGCTCCCCGATGAGCAGGCCGAGCGGTTGCTCCAAGGCGTGGGCGAACGTTACCGTTACTTCCTGGAATACAAGCGCCTTTTCCGGCCCTACACCCTTTCCGAGCCTGAAGAGCGGGTGATTAATCTCAAAAACGTCTCGGGGGTTTCCGCGCTGCGCTCGGTCTACAGCACGCTAACCAACGCGTACACGTTCCCTTTTGAGGTAGATGGAGAGGTCAAACGCCTCACGCGAGGGGAACTCACGCGTTATGTGCGCGATCCTGACCCCGCAACCCGGGCCAAAGCGTATCAAACCCTGTTCCAGGTCTTCATGGAAGATAAGCAGACCCTAGCCCAAATCTACCAGGCTGTGACGCAGGATTGGTACAACGAGAAGGTCTTGCTACGGGGCTACCGACGGCCAATCAGCGCGCGCAATCTGATCAACCACTTGCCGGATGAGGTCGTCGATACCCTGCTGGACGTCACACGGCGCAATGTGGGCGTGTTCCAGCGTTACTTTCAGCTCAAGGCTCGGGTACTCGGGATGCCGCGCTTGCGGCGCTATGACATCTACGCGCCCATCGAGCCCTCGGAGCGGGAGTTCACCCTCGATGAAGCCATGGCGTTGATCCTGGACGCGTTCCGGGCCTTCGACCCGCGCTTCGCGGCCATGGCCCAGCGCGTGTTGGACGAAGGCCATTTGGATAGCGAGGTGCGCCCGGGCAAAACGAGCGGCGCGTTCTGCTTGACCGCGCTGCCGGGGCTCACGCCGTGGGTTTTGGTAAGCTTCCAGGGACGCATCGCGGACGTGGCCACCCTAGCCCATGAGCTGGGGCACGCGATCCATGGAATGCTGGCCGGGCATCACAGCGTGTTTACCTTCCACGCGCCATTGCCCTTGGCCGAGACCGCGTCAACCTTTGGTGAGCTTTTGGTGCTTGACTACCTGCTCCAGCATGAGGCGGACCCCCGCGCCCGGCGGGAAATTCTCTTCGGCTATCTGGATTCCAACTACGCGACCATCGTGCGCCAGGCGTATTTTGCCCTATTTGAAATCTTTGCCCATGAGCACTTCCCCCAGGGCGCGACCGCGGATGCCATTGCGCAGGGGTATTACGATTTGCTGGTGGAGCAGTTCGGCGACGCGGTGGAGCTCAGCGACGAGTTTCGTTGGGAATGGATCATGATCCCGCATTTCTATCGGGTGCCCTTCTACGTATACGCGTATGCGTTCGGCCAACTGCTGGTTCTGGCCCTATACCGCCGCTATCAGCAAGAAGGCGACGCGTTCAAGCCGGTATATTTCCGCCTGCTTGAAGCGGGGGGCTCACGCGCACCCATGGATATTTTGGCCGAGGCAGGGATCGAGCCACGCGATCCGGCCTTTTGGCAGCAAGGTTTCGACATTCTGGATGAGTGGGTGACGGCTCTGGCGCGCGAAACCCAAACGCCTACGACATAATCCCGGCATCGTGAGGAGACGAGTATGTTTGGCCTGCTGAGTGAACGCCTCAATCAAGTTTTTGACAAAATTCGACGACGAGGCCGCCTGACCGAGAAGGACGTGGATGAGGCCTTGCGCGAGGTGCGCTTGGCCCTGCTCGAGGCCGATGTCCATTATAAGGTCGTGCGCGATTTCATCCAGCGCGTGCGCGAGCGAGCCATTGGCGCGGAGATTCACAAAGCCTTGCTCCCCGCGCAACAAGTCATCAAAATCGTATATGAAGAGCTTGTCAACACCCTGGGCGAACCAGCTCCTCTCAATCTGACCGGGCCCAAACCTCGGGTCATCATGCTGGTGGGCTTGCAGGGCTCAGGTAAAACCACCACCGCGGCCAAACTGGCCCGCCACTTGCGCCGCGAGGGCGAGCGCGTGATGTTGGTCGCGGCCGACCCCTACCGCCCTGCGGCTGTGCAGCAGCTACAGACCTTGGGCGGGCAGCTCAATATTCCTGTGTATTACGAAGAGGGCGTGCCCCCGCCTCGGCTGGTGGAGCGCGCGAAACGTCGCGCCGCGGAAGGGGGCTACAGCGTGCTCATCGCGGATACCGCGGGCCGTTCCCAGCTCGATCAGGCGCTCATGGATGAAATCCAGGAGATGGCCCGCCGAGTGGACCCCAACGAGGTCTTGCTCGTGGTCGATGCAATGATCGGTCAGGAGGCCGTCTCCGTCGCTCAGGGATTCAAGGAAGCCGTCCCGCTAACCGGGTTGATCCTAACCAAAATGGATGGCGACGCGCGCGGCGGCGCGGCCATCTCGATCCGCGCGGTCACGGGTGTGCCCATCAAGTTCTTGGGCGTGGGTGAGAAACTCGACGCGCTGGACGTGTTCGACCCTCAGCGCTTGGCCTCGCGCATTTTGGGCATGGGCGACATCTTGGGCCTCATTCAAAAAGCAGAAGAGGCCCTGGACCGGGAAGAAGCCGAACGGCAGGCTGAGCGCATGTTGCGGGGCGAATTTACGCTGGAAGACTTCCGCAACCAGCTGCGCCAAATGCGCAAGCTGGGACCTTTGGGCAAGATCTTGGAAATGCTGCCCGGGGATTTAG
Organism: Chloroflexota bacterium; assembly: GCA_013153135.1. Classification (GTDB taxonomy): domain Bacteria; phylum Chloroflexota; class Anaerolineae; order Anaerolineales; family DRMV01; genus JAADEN01. The sequence goes on along the minus strand of JAADFA010000074.1, from coordinate 4,108 downwards.
GCCGTGCGGCCCGGCAGATCGACCCCCAGGAGGCCGAAAAACAGCTCAAAAAGGTTGAGGCCATCATCAACTCCATGACGCCAGAAGAACGCCGCCGCCCGGAGATCATCAATGCGAGCCGCAAGCGCCGCATTGCCAAGGGCTCGGGCACCACGGTGCAAGATGTGAACGAGCTCTTGCGCCAATATCGTCAGATGAAGCGCGTGTTTAAACAATTGGGCCGGTTTGGAGGCGCGGGCTTGGGGCGGCTGTTCGGTCTGGGAGGTGGTTTCGGCGGCTTCGGAGGGATGCCCGATCTTGGACCTATGCCCGAGCTTGAGGACGCGACGCCCGCGCGCGCGAGCGCTCAGCCATCCCCCACCAAGAAAGCCAAGGCTAAGGCCAAAAAGGCCAAAGCCAAGCGCAAGGCTAAGAAGAAGAAAAAGAAGAAGCGACGCTGAGCTATGGACCGTTTTGTTTCCCCCTCTCCTTTGCCCGATGACCCAACGGACCTGGACCCCGCGCTGCGTCCGCGCCGCCTCGCGGACCTCATCGGCCAGGACCAGGTGCGGGAGAACCTGGCCGTGCTTATCGCGGCCGCGCGGCAGCGGGGCGAGCCCTTGGACCATGTGCTGTTTTATGGCCCACCTGGTCTGGGCAAGACCACCCTGGCGCACATTCTGGCCCACGAAATGGGCGTGGAGATCAAGGTCACTTCCGGCCCAGCTATCGAGCGCGCAGGGGATCTGGCCGCCATCCTGACCAATTTGCGCGCGGGAGATATCTTGTTCATCGACGAAGTCCACCGCCTGAGCCGCGCGGTGGAGGAAGTGCTCTACCCCGCGATGGAGGACTTCGCGCTGGATATCGTCATTGGCAAGGGACCGGCCGCGCGCTCGGTGCGGCTGCGCTTGCCCCGCTTTACGGTTGTGGCCGCGACTACCCGCCTCGCGTTGGTCACCGCGCCCTTGCGGGCTCGCTTTGGTGCGATCTATCGCCTGGATTACTACGACCCTGCCGCGCTTCAGGCGATTTTGGCTCGCGCGGCCCGGCATCTGGGGGTTGAGGCAACCTCCGCGGGGTTGGCCGAGATCGCGCGACGCTCGCGAGGCACCCCGCGCATCGCCCTGCGCTTGCTCCGCCGCGTGCGGGATTACGCGCAAGTACGCGCGGAAGGTGTCATCACTGAGGACGTAGCCCGCCGCGCGCTGGCCATGCTCAACATCGACGAGCTCGGCCTGGACGAAGTGGATCGCGCGGTGTTACGCGCACTTATTGAGAAGTTCGGCGGCGGCCCCGTGGGCTTAAAGACCCTGGCCGCGGCCGTTAGTGAGGAGCCCGATACGCTCATGGATGTGATTGAGCCCTATTTGTTACGTCTGGGTTTGATTGAGCGCACCGCGCAAGGTCGCGTCGCGACCCCGCGCGCGTACGAGCACTTGGGTTTGCCCCCACCCCAACGACAACCCCGTTTACTCTGACTCGGTCTGGCTCTCCGTGGCCCACGTCGTTCGTCCGACCAGTTCCTTATCCCGGAGTTCGGCCATGGATGCCTCTGTCCGCCAACCGTTGGACGCGTTGCTTGTACAGACCGTTGAGACGGGCTTGGCTCGGCCTTGTCGCTCGCCCGACACGCCAATGTCCTATCTTCTCGCTAAGGGTAGTCGTGAGGACCTGATCTTATGGCTGGCCAGCGGCTTGGCGCGCGAACCGGATGCTTGGCCAACCCTGATGAACGCGTTGCGTGCTCTACCTCCAAATAGTAAACATCGACAACAGCTGGCGTTGGCCCTGGTCGGACCGGCCGCGCGCGTCGGTGACCTGGACCAAATCCGGGCTGTGTTCGCACAGCTCTCACCTTCCGAGGAAGCCAAAGTGCTCTCGACCGTGTTCGCGCGTTGGTCCCGCCATGGCCGGGTGGATTGGATCCGCGCGGTTTTGGAAACGTGGACCAATCCCGCAACTCGGGCCCGCTGGCTGGTGCGCCTGGCCGTACTCGAACGAAACCCCGACGTGCGTCGTCAATGGATGGCCGCGGCACTGGACCACCTGGACGCGATACCCGACCCCATGGAGCGCTTTCGTGCGTGCTACCACATGGCCAAGGCCGCGCTCGACCCTGAGCAACGCGAGGCCCTGGTACAGCACGCGCGGGCACTCATTCAGCAGCTCGTGCCCGACTTGCTCGCGAAGCAAGATACGCCCCAGGCCGCTAACCTGTGGCGCATGTTGGCCGAAATCGAAGTGGACGACGAAGCGCGTCACCAAGCCGCGCTACGAGCGTGGGAGCTAGCTCGGAACATTACCGAGACGTGGGAGCGCGCGTACCAATTGGTGCGCGTGGTGTCCCTGTTGCCGCCCGAACTGCGGGACCAGGCCGCGGAGGAGGCCTTTGAGCAGGTGCAACGTGTGGCTACGCCCGAAGCGTGGGAGCAAAGGTGGGTCTTGACGCTAAACCAAGTGTTGGTAAGTTACATCGCGGGAGCCCCCTCGGATTTGCCCCCACGCGCCCAATTGTTGTTCCTGCTGGCCGAATCCGTCGAAGGGCCGCTGAAGGAGCGGGTGCTGCGCGCCCTGGCTGAAGCGTTGAACGAGCGGACGTCTCCTCTGGCGTCGAAGACGGTGCGAGAGGTCGCGCGGCTGCTAGCTGAAATGGGCGTGGAGGCGGCGGTGTGGCTCGCGGTGGCCTACCTTCAGCCCGGCTTGCGGGACCAGATTTTGTATTGGCTCGCGCTACGCTGGGCCAAGGAAGGTCGCATCCAGGCCTTGCTCCAGGCGCTTCAACGCATGAGCTTGGAGCAAGCCCGTTTGGTTATCCTCGCGATCCGCCGCATGGTGGGGCCTGAAGGGCGTGCCCAGCTCCGAGCCTGGATTGAACGCCTTCCCAATCCCCTGACCCGAGCGGCGCTCCTGTTCGCGCTGCTGCCCGAAGTCCCGCCCGCGTGGCGTGCCAAAGCCGTGTTGATGCAACTGCGCACCTTGGGCCCGGCACAACGCGCGCTCAACCGCCTCAATCTAGCGCAGGATGCCCTTGACCGTCATGCGGACGCGCAGCTGGACGACATCCTGGCCTTGTTTCCTCACCTGACCTCCGAGGAAGCGGCGAGCCTGGCCGAAGCGTTGTTGGACGTGGTGCTTAGCTGGCCTGCTGGCGCGCGGCGCGCGAGGCGTATTGCTCGACTCATACCCTGGTTGCCTGCGTCGGCCCGCTCACGCGCGGTACAGGCCTTCCTGGCCGACGTCGCGCATAGCGCGGACGCCCTGCTCGACCTGACGGCTTGGCTTACTGTCGCGCGGCATATGGGGCCCGACCCCGGGCGTTGGCGCGTGTTGCTCGCGTTGGTTCAGCGGTTGCCATGGGAGGCGCTTCGCCTTCGTTTGTGGATTCGTCTTACAGCGTGGGCACCTCCGGCGATGCGTTGGTCCGCGTTGCGCCGTGGACTCGATGCGTGGTGCAAGATGTGTCGAAACACGGAGTTTATGCTGTTCGACGTCCTGCCGCAACCGCTGTTCGACGAATGGTCGATGGACGAGGAGAAGGTCGCGCGAGAAATGGCCCCTTGGTCTACCCCGCCAGCGTGCTTGCGACTATCCGATCTCCAGGACTGGGCTCGGGCGCTGAGCACAGTGCCTGAACCCGCGCGCGTGCACGCGTTGGTGCAGGGACTGCATTGTGCCGCGGTCCCGCGACAGGATGTATGGCCCTTTCTGACTCAACTTTTGCCACGCTTGCGCACGGTGCGCAAGCCCGAGGTCCGGTTGGCGTTGTTGCAACGGGTGTTGCAAGCAGAGGAATGTCCTCGCCCTAACACAACGTCCAGCGCGAAGCCTTAGAGCGTCCGCACCAGGTAGAGCTCGCCCCGCTGGAAGCCCCGCTTGAGGTAATATTGCCGCGTGCCCACCGCGGCGATGACCGCGAGCCGACGATAGCCCGCGTCCCGAGCGATCTCGACCGCGCGCTCAATAAGGCGCGTCCCCAGGCCAATGTGCTGGGCCGCGCCCGGGCGCTCGTCGCCCACGGGCACCGCGGGGCCGTATACGTGCACCTCGCGGATGATGGCCGCGCCTTCCAGGTCGCGCAGGCCGGTGGCCGGCGCTTGCGGCAGGGGCAGCGAGAGCCGCAGAAAGC
>JAADFA010000088.1 GCA_013153135.1 Chloroflexota bacterium | reverse complement strand
ACCGCGCGTTTTTCGTTGGGGACGCGATACTTGGGTTTGAAGTTGTTCTCAATATCGACGGACATCTGCGAGCGCAACAAGTCGCGCACGTGACCCAGGGAGGCCTTGACCACATACCCTTTGCCCAAGTATCGGCTGATGGTGCGCGCCTTGGCCGGGGATTCGACGATGACCAGCTTGGTTCCCGAGCCCGGGGTCTTGGTGGTCTGGCTTCGGTTCCGCGTCCGTTGTGTCGAGGGTTTGGCCTTGGTTTGGGCCGGGGTCAGGCCTTGGTGCAGGGGCGTCGCGCCGAGGCGAAATATGGTCCCGCCGCACACAGGGCAGGTGCCTCGAACCGCGGGCCGGCCGTTGCTTGTAAAGACGGGTTCGGGGTTTTGAATCGGGCGTTTCGCTCGACACTTTGGACAGTAGCCGATAATTTCGTGATTTGCCTTGCCCGTTTCCGGCATGGCCGTTTCTCCTCCAGCTCCGTCGCCGGGTTGGGGTCGACGGTTGGGTTGGGAACGTGGCCGCTGAGACTAGCCCTTTGGTGGCTGACCCAGGGCGGGAGAAAACAAGCCGCGGCGCTCGCGGCCGCGGGGTCGTCGGGGATGGGCCTGGCGCATTATACCAAAACCCCGGTCGCGTGCCAGGCTTCCGCCAGAGGAATTTGGCTGGTCCTCATAAAAAAGCCGCGAGGCGTATGACCTCGCGGCTTCGGTACCTGCCAGGACTCATTCGTTCGTTACGTCCCCTCTTCCCATGAGCGCAGGTAACGCTCTTGCTCGGGCGTGAGGGTGTCAATGGCGATGTTCATGGCCTGAAGTTTGAGGCGCGCGATGCCTTCGTCAATTTCACGCGGGACGGGGTAAACCTGGGGCTTGAGCTCGCCCGCGTGTTTGACCAGGTACTCCGCGCTCAGGGCCTGGTTCGCGAAGGACATATCCATCACGCTCGCGGGGTGGCCTTCGGCCGCGGCCAGGTTGAGCAGGCGCCCCTCAGCCAGCAGGTAAAGCCGACGGCCATCGGGCATCGTGTACTCGTCCACAAAGGGGCGGACGCGGCGTTTGGAGACCGCCATCGCCTCCAGCGCCGGGATGTTAATCTCAACGTTGAAGTGACCGGCATTGGCCAGCATCGCGCCGTCTTTCATCACCTCAAAGTGCTCTCGGTCGAGCACGTGCACGTCGCCTGTTACGGTGATGAACACGTCGCCCTCTTTCGCGGCTTCACGCATGGGCATGACGCGATACCCATCCATGACCGCTTCCAGGGCTTTGAGGGGATCGACCTCGGTCACGATCACCTGCGCGCCCATGCCTCGCGCGCGCATGGCCACCCCGCGACCGCACCAGCCGTACCCCGCGACCACTACGGTGCGACCCGCGAGCAAAATATTGGTTGCTCGTAGCAGGCCGTCAATGGTCGATTGGCCCGTGCCATAGCGGTTGTCGAACAGATGCTTAGTCATCGCGTCGTTGACTGCGATAACGGGGTAAGCCAGCGCGCCCTCGGCGGCCATGGCCCGAAGGCGAATGACGCCGGTAGTCGTTTCCTCGGTCCCCCCGATGATGTTGGGTAAGAGGTCGCGGCGCTCTTTGTGCAAGGTGCTGACTAGGTCCGCGCCATCGTCCATGGTGATGTGCGGTCGAATATCCAAGGCCGCGCGAAGGTGGTTGTAGTAGGTTTCGGTGTCTTCACCTTTGATGGCGTACACGCGAATGCCATAGTGCTTGACCAACGCGGCCGCGACGTCGTCTTGGGTCGAAAGAGGGTTCGACGCGGTGAGCACCACCTCGGCCCCTCCGGCCTTCAAGGTGCGAACCAGGTTTGCGGTTTCGGTGGTGACGTGCAGACACGCGGCGATGCGCTTGCCGGCCAGGGGCTTTTCGCGTTCAAAGCGCTCACGGATGAGCCGGAGCACGGGCATGTCGCGTTCAGCCCATTCAATGCGCAATTTGCCCTCGTCGGCGAGGTTGAGGTCCTTGACGTGGAAGTCCATGGAGATCCCTCCTTGGCATTAAAAGATTGAGGGCGGCGTAAACCGCCGCCGTGTAACCGGGTTAGACATCGAGCTCGTAGGACCAAATCGGACGTATGCCCTTCTGACGCACGTATGCTTCAATATCAGGCGGGAAGTCGTACGCGACGAAGAGCGCGTAGACGCGTAAACCTTCTTGTTCCTCGACAGCACGAATCAAGCGGACAAACCGATCGACCTCGCGGCGGGATGGGCGGGTCTTGGCCTCGCCCAAGATGAGGAGTTCTTCCTCGCCGCGACGTGCTCGTCCATAGATGTTAAGTTGCCGTTGTCGTCCTTGGATTTCGAGATAAATGCGGCGTAATCGTCCAATGACCTCAAGACCATCTTCAGCAATGAGTTTGGGCAAGCTGCGGTAGGCGCGATCTTCAAGCGTGTAACCGACCGTATCCGAAAGTCGCTCCACCCGTTCGCTGATGTGTTCGACCTTGACCTCCAGTCGGTCAACCCGTTCCGTAATGTATTGCTCAAAGCGCGCTTGCCGTTCCTCGAGCCTGATCATGGCCTGCTCGAGGCGGTCTTGCCGGGTTTCGAGTTGGGCCATGGCCTGCTCGAGGCGGTCTTGCCGGGTTTCGAGTTGGGCCATGGCCTGCTCGAGGCGGTCTTGCCGGGCTTCGAGCTTAGCCAGCCGCGCCTCAGTTCGCTTTTGAGCCTCGACGAGTTCGGCAGTGACCTTCTCCAAGCGGGCGATGCGAACCTCGGCCTGCTTTTGGGCCTCGACGAGTTCGGCAGTGACCTTCTCCAGGCGGGCGATGCGCACCTCGGCCTGCTTTTGAGCCTCGGTGAGTTCGGCGACGCGGCGGGCCAGGTCCGCCATGGCCTGCTCGAGGCGGTCTTGGCGGGCTTCGATCTTAGCCAGCCGCGCCTCAGCTTGCTTTTGGGCCTCGGTGAGTTCGGCGACGCGGCGGGCGAGATCGTCTTGGACTTCAATCAGTCGGTCTATGCTTTGGGAGAGCTTAGCAACTTCTTGCTCGGTGCGTTTTTGCGCTTCGATGAGCTCGCTGATGGCTTGCTTTAGAGGTTCATTTTTTGACTGAATTTTTTGTTCTATCTCTTCAAGCAAAAGGATGAATGTCTCTTGCAAGTCAGGTGGAAGGCTAGTAATTCTACGTAAGAGCTCGGAACTCAAGGTCATGATTTTACCCTCGGTTCGTACATGCTCTCCCTAATATTTTACCGAGAATTTCAGCCTTCGGATTCTCTTGCAGGAAGAATAGGTTGCCCAAAGACCTCTTGATAGCGACGCGCAAATTCGTGCCAATCAAAGCGGTGGGATTGTGGCCCCTGCGCTTCGACGCAATACGCGGCAGCCAGCGCACCCATGCGACCCGCGGTGGCCAGGTCCACGCCTAGTAGCATGCCTTTAATGAAGCCCGCGCGATACGCATCCCCCGCGCCGGTTGGGTCGGCCATGTGGCGGAGCGGCGCGATGGGGATCTCGTAGCGTTCGTCCGCGGTGTAGATGGTTGATCCGAGCTCGCCCTTGGTGATGATTACGACTTGGGCTTTGCGGCGCATGATCTCCACGTCCCAGCCCGTCTTTTGCGCGATGATGCGATATTCAAACTCATTGAAACAGGCCGTGCGCGCGCCGTCAATTCCTTCGCGTAAATCCTCGCCTGTTAAACGAACGGTTTGTTGGCCAGGATCGTAGCAGAAGGGAATACCGAGGGCTTTGGCTTCCCGTACGCGTTTGCGCATGGTCTCCGGGTCCTCAGGCGAGACGACGAGTAAATCCGGACGCTGGGGCAGGTCAAACAGGGAGAGCTCCCGGGCATGGGCCATAGCGCCCGGGTAAAACATGCCCAATTGAGATTGCATGAGATCGGTCACGCCGAAGAAGGCCGCGGTGTGCTCGTTGGGCACCACTTTGACCAGCTGCGTGTTCACCCCGTGTTGCTCGAGCCACGCGCGGTAGTCGCCGAAGTCTTCGCCCACGGTGGCCAGGATGTAGGGATGTTCGCCCAGGAGCCCCAGCGTATACGCGATGTTCGCGGCTGTGCCGCCTCGTCGTCGCACCATGCCGTCCACCAGGAACGAGAGCGCAAAAGGGTCCTCGTGGTTGCGGGGTAGGTAATCGTGGAAATTCCCCGGGAAGCGCATGAGAAAGTCGAACGCGACAGAACCGCTAATCACAACCATCGTCATGGCGCTAACCCTCAGCTGGGAATTAGGCCGCAGCGATCACGCGGCGGATGGCTTCGTCCAGAGGTGGATACAAAATGCCCCGATCTGTCACGATCGCGGTGATCAAGCGATGCGGGGTGACATCGAACGCGGGGTTACGCGCTGTTGCGCCTGCGGGCATGGCGGGACGGCCGCGGTATTGGATGTCCAGGACTTCGCTAGGGTCCCGTTCCTCAATGGGGATCTCCCGGCCCGTGGCCAGGCTGAGGTCAAAGGTCGAGGTCGGGACCACGGGGTAAAACGGCACGCCGTTGTCGTACGCGGCCAGGGCAAGCATATATGTACCGATCTTATTGGCCACGTCCCCATTGGCGGCGACCCGATCCGCGCCGACGAACACCTTTTGGACCTCTCCCCGGCTCAGGAAGTAGCCTGCTGCGTTGTCGGTGATGATGTCGTAGGGAATGCCGTATTGCTCCAATTCCCACGCGGTGAGCCGCGCGCCTTGCAACCGTGGCCGCGTTTCATCCACGAGGACGTGGATGCGCTTGCCTTGCTCGTGGGCCATGCGAATAACGCCCAACGCAGTGCCCCAGTCCACCGTGGCCAGCGCGCCCGTATTGCAATGATGGATGATGGTATCGCCGTCCTCGATGAGGGTAGCACCGTAACGCGCCATGCGTTTGTTCATCTCCACGTCTTCATCCGCGATGCGTTGCGCCTCGTCGAGCACAGCCTCGCGCACCGCGTCGACGCCTTGAGGCACGGCCGTCCGCGCACGGGCCAGCACCCGATCCACCGCCCAGGCCAGGTTCACGGCTGTGGGGCGCGCGGCTTTCAGCGTGGGCGCGGCCTCGGTCTCGAGGTGTTGGAGCAATGCCGTGGCCGAACGCGCGGGGTAGCGCATCGCGGCCAGGGCCATGCCGAACGCGGCCGCGGCGCCAATGGCTGGGGCCCCGCGCACCACCATGTCGCGAATGGCTTTCGCGACGTCCTCGTACGTATGCAAGCATACCTGCCGAAATTCGGCGGGCAAAAGCCGTTGATCGATCAGACGGAGGCATGAAGCCCCCGCATCCCATTCGACACTACGCATAAGGCACCTCGCTTGGGGCAAGATGGACGTTCAACCGGGCCCGAGTGTATCACGGTTGAGAGGAGAAGTAAAGCGCCCCTGCGGCGATCCGGCCATGGGTCGCGCTCTTCAGACGGGCCTTTGGGCTCTACATCACACCTCCGGCGATTCGGTGGGCAGTGCGGCCAAGCGCGCAGTGCTCCAGCGGAGCAGGTCGAGCGCGAGGTCCCAATCCCAACGGGCGCCGGGCGTGCGGGGCGGGATTTGCGCGCGAGCCCAGGCCTGCGCTTCTTCACACGTCGCCCGGGCCTGCTGAACCGCGTGCGGGTCGGGTTGGGAAGCGCGGGGCTGTTCCTGTTGGGCCCAAGCCCATACGGTCCACGCGTCGGCTTCGGCTAGGGCTTGGCAGTGCGCGGCGTAGGTGCGAGCCTGTTCGGCCGCGGCTTTGTCTCCGCGGCGCGCGAGCATCTTAGCCAGTAGGGCTAAGGCCATAGCTGCACTGTGGATCGCAATGGCCGCTCCCCCGGGATGCGGGTGCGCAGGCGTTAGGGCCCAATGCCAGAGGTCTCGTGTGGGGCGCCAGAAAGCTTCGGTGAGCCGTGGTTCGAGTACTTGCTCCGCACCGCGGAAATCGTCCAGTTGCAAGTACCAGCGTGCCGCGTCGAGAAAGGCGTCCATGGGCGCGAGGCCGACCAATTCGGTGTGGTGAATGGCGACCCCGTAACGTTGGGCTTCTCGGCGGATGAGCTCAACCACGCGCGCGATAGGTGTGCGGCGGTAGTTTGTAAGGTTCATGCTCACCTGGGCGAGCCCGCGCACCTTCATACCTAGGGCTTTGACGTAGCGCAACCCGCCGGAGGAATGGCGTACCGCGCGCGCAATGCGCTTTGCGATGGCCACGTCGTCAGTCGTCAGGTAGACGTTGAACGCGATGAGAATATCGCGTGCACCGATGACCACCGCGCCCGCGGGTCCGACGCGTGCGGGCCCGAAGTCGGGCTCCCAGCGAGGGTCACGGCCGATGCCTGCGCGCAGGGCCGCGTAGCCTCCTCGGCGGATGTTTTCGAGCGCGCGGCGTTCAGGGCGAAGGGCAGCTTCGGCATAGAGGTATACGGGCAGACCGAGCTCGTCCCCCACGCGTTGGCCCAATTCCCGAGCCAAGGTGACGGCTTCGTCCATAGTCGTGTCTTCCAGGGGCACGAAGGGCACCACGTCGGCCGCGCCGATGAAGGGGTGCTGGCCCTGATGTCGCGTCAGGTCAATGCGCCGCGCGGCTTCCGCGATGCCATGATACGCAGCTTCCATGGCTGCGCGCGGCTCACCCGCGCAGGTGATGACTGAACGGTTGTGGTCGGGGTCGGCGTGAATGTCGAGGATGCGAACGTTCGGCCGGGCCATGGCGCGCGCGATGGCGGCCACCACGTCCAGGCGTTGTCCTTCAGAGAAGTTGGGGACGCATTCGACCAGCTTCATAGAGCTCGCTCCTTGGAAAGTGTGGGTGGGAATACAGGTATCTTCATCCTGCCTCATTAGAAATGGGTGAGGATAGACACTGGGGCTTCGATATTGGGAGTGTTATAATAAGCCACGTAAATCGACCTCGATACGGCCTTGATAATAAGGAGGTTTTCCGATGTCAGGTCCATCGACGGCCTTCAAAGGATACATAAAGTACCGAGGGTATGGGCATGTGGCCTTTCTCCTCCATCGGCTGACCGGTTTGGGAACGCTGCTTTTCCTTTTAATTCATATCATTGACACCTCCTTTGTTTACTTTTGGCCTGAAGGATATATGCACGCGATAGCCTTATACCGTTCAACCCCCTTCATGATTGGAGAGATCTTTTTGGTTTTCTCGGTAATTTATCATGGCGTCAATGGGTTGCGAATTATTTATTTTGACATGTTTCGCCCGGACCTCTGGGAGCGCGAGACCGGGAAGCGTTCAGTAATTTGGACCTTGATTATATCCATTGTCTTGTGGCTTCCCGCGGCCTTGATTATGGTGCGGAACATCCTTGTTCACCACTGAGAGGGCCAAGACCAAGACCTGATTTTAGGAGGACCACGATGGGTGCCCAACGACAGCCGCGCGTTGTCCAGCCACCGCGCACATTTGAAGGTACTGCTTGGAAATGGATGCGATATTCGGGCATCCTGCTTATTCCTTTGGCTTGGATCCATGTTCTTATTAAGGACGTGCTTGTAGGTGTTCATCAGATTGATTTGACGTATGTTCAACGTACGTGGGCTTTTACTTTATGGCGAATATACGATTTCCTATTGCTCGCGTTTGCGCTTTCGCATGGTATGAATGGTTTGCGGCAAGTGTTAATGGACTACATACATAGTCCGTCAGGACGTTCGCGGCTCAACTGGATATTGTTCATCATCTGGCTCATCGTACTTCTTATGGGTGCCGTGGCTATTTTGGGAGGCGTTAAAGGAGCCGAAGCATTTTAAAACTGTTTAGCGCACGATTCCAAGGAGGCGCATGATGACGATGCAGCGACATCAGTATGACGTTGTTATTGTGGGCGCTGGTGGGGCAGGTTTGATGGCTGCCCTATATGCAACCAAGAAGGGCGCGAAGACCGCGGTGCTGAGCAAGCTCTACCCGACCCGATCCCATACCGGTGCGGCCCAGGGCGGCATTGGGGCTGCCTTGGGGAACTTGGAGGAAGACCATCCTGAATGGCATACGTTTGATACAGTTAAGGGCTCGGATTATTTAGGCGATCAGGACGCGATTGAATTTATGTGCTATCAGGCACCGGCGATTGTGTATGAATTGGAGCATATGGGTTTGCCCTTTAGCCGAACACCTGATGGGCGTATTGCACAGCGACCTTTTGGAGGTCATACCAATAATCGTACCGGTAAGCCGGTACGTCGCGCTTGTTATGCGGCTGACCGCACGGGCCATATGATTCTGCAGACTTTATATCAGCAATCGATTAAGCACAATGTAACTTTTTTCAACGAATTCCAAGTGCTTGACCTTATCCTTGTCAACGGCAAGGTCGCGGGTGTCGTCGCGATTGATATCGCAACAGGAACGATTCATGTTTTTCACACTAAGGCCGTTGTCTTCGCAACGGGCGGTTGGGGACGGCTCTGGGAGATCACGTCGAACGCTTACACATTGACCGGAGATGGGGCGGCTATCCTGTTCCGGCGGGGATTGCCCCTAGAGGATATGGAGTTCTACCAATTTCACCCTACAGGCATCTACAAACTTGGCATCCTCATCACCGAGGGCGTACGCGGCGAGGGCGGTGTACTCATCAACGATAAGGGTGAGCGCTTTATGGAGCGCTACGCGCCCACGGTTAAGGATTTGGCTTCGCGCGACGTTGTGAGTCGTGCTATCTACATTGAGATAAAGGAAGGCCGCGGTATTAATGGCCAACGTTACGTTTACTTGGATGTGCGCCCTGAGACTGTAAACAAATACGCGGCAATTGATGGGCGTACGCGGCCTGATGGGTCGCCGTATGTAGTAACTGCAGAAGAACTTTTGCAGAAGCTGCCAGATATTATCGATTTTTCGCGCACTTACTTGGGTATTGATCCTATGGCTGAACCGATTCCTGTTCAGCCCACCGCCCACTATGCTATGGGTGGCATCCCAACCAACATCAAGGCCGAAGTTTTGGCCGACGAAAAAGGTACGGTGGTGCCTGGGTTGTACGCGGCTGGTGAGACCGCGTGCGTCTCGGTGCATGGCGCCAACCGGTTGGGTACGAATTCTTTGCTGGATATCGTGGTCTTTGGTAAACAGGCCGGCATCCATGCTGCCGAGTATGCCCTGGGTACGGATTTCGAACCGCTCCCCAAAGACGCGGCGGATTTCGCCATCAGCCAGCTGGAAACCTTGCGCAACAGCAAGGGCTCGGAGCGCATTGCAGACATCGCCAACGAAATGAAGCGGGTCATGATGGACCACGTGGGCGTGTTCCGCACTGAGGAAGGATTGACCGAAGCCCTCAACACTATCCGCGAACTCAAAGAGCGCTACAAACACATCCACCTGGATGACCGGGGCAAGATCTTCAACACCGAGCTCTTGAGCGCTTGGGAACTGGGCAACCTGCTCGACCTGGCCGAGGTGACCACCGTCTCCGCCTTGGCCCGCACCGAGAGCCGGGGCGCCCATTGGCGCGAAGATTATCCTAAGCGCGATGATAAGAATTGGCTCAAGCACACCTTGGCTTGGAAGCGCGAAAACGGCGAGATTGAACTGCGGTATAAGCCCGTGGTCATCACCAAGTACCCGCCCAAGGAACGGGTCTACTGATAGGGAGGGCTTGCCATGCAGGTAACACTCAAGATTTTCCGTTATAACCCGGAGAAAGATTCGGCCCCACATTATGAAACCTATACCCTCGAGGCCGAACCTACAGATCGGGTTCTGGACTTGTTAGAGAAAGTCAAGAGCTATCATGATGGTACCCTGGCTTTTCGACGCTCGTGTGCCCATGGCGTCTGTGGTTCTGATGCAATGCGCATCAATGGCGTGAACCGGCTCGCGTGTAAAGTTTTGGTTAAGGATTTGGGTACAACAAATATTACCATCGAGCCCTTGCTCGGTCTGAAAGTGGTGAAAGATTTGATCGTAGATATGGAACCCTTCTTCGAAAACTATCGCAAAGTTTTGCCTTACTTTATCAATGATGAACCCCCTCCGCCTGATGGGAGGGAGCGACTGCAGACCCCTGAAGAGCGCGAGCGTTTTGACGATACAACGAAATGCATCCTCTGCGGCGTATGTACAACCTCATGTCCTACGTTCTGGGCTGATGGGCAGTATTTTGGGCCGGCAGCGATCGTTAATGCTCATCGGTTCATCTTCGATAGCCGCGACCGAGGTGCTCAACAGCGATTAGAGATCTTGGCTCAAGATTCCGGTGTTTTCCGTTGCCGCACTGCTTTTAGCTGCACCGAGGCTTGTCCCCGGGAGATCCAAATCACCAAGGCGATCGCTGAAGTTAAACGAGCCATTTTAACAGGGCGATTGGATTAGTCTATCGCAAGCCCCCTTATGGCCGACCTCGCTGGGTCGGCCATTTTTTATCTTCCCGGGGAAGGGCGGTATGTACGTCCCCTATCGTGAACATGATCATCGCGATGCACTAGCAGAGTGGCCACCCCACCGCGGCGTATCCGGGTGGTGGTACGTAACTGGTGTGCTCACACCGACCGAGATCCCGACCGCGGGCCCGCGGTTCTTCTTCCAGTTCACCGTGTTGCGCGTGCGGCTCGCAAGATGGACGTGGCCCATCCTGCAGCTCGCCTTCACCGACCTTGCCCGGCCCTCCAGTCATCGCTTTGGGCAGTAGCTTCGCTGGTGGGAACAAGGGATGCTCTTCTACTTTCCTCGTACCCAATGGCGTGAGGGCACGTGGGTTGACCCCATCAGACGCAGCCAGCGGGTGCGTGAATATCGCTTGGAGCCCCTGCGCGAGCGGATGGTCGAGGGGCATCGTTTCTCGTGGGGCTGGCGATTGTTTGTTCCCTCGTTGGCGCGGCATTTCGAGATTCGGCCTTGGGGAATGGAGCAGTGTAACCTCGCGTATTACGAACTCTTGGCCCAGGTGCGTTCCCCCGAGGGCACCCGGCTGGGTCATGCAGTGGTGGAGCTCCTCCCCGGCGCGCGTACGTCCCGGCCGCGTGTCGGGTGGCGGATCTGTTACGCTCGATGGAACCACGCAGCCAACAGCGCGTCCACGCCCCAGCCCCATGCCACCGCGAGCCATGGTAGCCACGGTACAACATAACGCTGCCAAGCCAAGGGCAACGCGGCGAGATAGAAAGCGAGCATTCCCGCACCAACCAAGAGGTAGGCTCTGCCTGCTGCGCGTGGCCAGGTTTGCCGCGCGAGCTGCACCAGGCCGAGCCCTGTTAGTACCAGGAGCGCGCCGCTGGCAATGGGGCCATGGGTCCAACGCGCCCATGGTTTTTGGTCATACGCGCGTTGCTCAGCTGCCAATGCGTGCTGGTAATTTCCGACCTCGGCGTACTGCAGCGGTGCGAGGTAAAGGTGCCAGAGCAGGGCGAGCGCGCGGGCGCCGGGTGTAGTAAGCGCATGCGGGCTGCCCAAGGCGAGGGCGGTGCGCACCTGGCCCTGGGTGACCGCGTGGCGCCGCTGCCACGCGGCGCGTGCGGTGGTGAGGGGCGCGCGCCAGGCGACGGGGTTCAGCAGCATGAGCACCGCGCTGGCGGTGAGCAGCACGACGAGCGCACGTCTGAGGCGCGGGCGTTCGGTGAGGGCGCGATAACCCACGGCTGGGCCCCAGGCCAGGGCCCAGGCTTTGGCTGCGA
Source organism: Chloroflexota bacterium (assembly GCA_013153135.1). GTDB lineage: Bacteria > Chloroflexota > Anaerolineae > Anaerolineales > DRMV01 > JAADEN01. Next base: position 1,805 of record JAADFA010000088.1, on the reverse strand, counting down.
GCGCGAGCCCCCACATGGTGCCTATGAGCCACGCGCGGGCTCGCGGCGCGGTGAGCACCGTGAGCAGCCACGCGAGGGTGGCCAATAAGGCTGCTTCTTGCATGGCTCGCCGTCCATGGAGCAACACCAGGGGGTGCAGCCAAAACAGCACCGCGGCCACCAGGCCTGCGCGCGGGCTACCCAGGTTTCGGGCGGCTGCGTACAGGCCCCATCCCGCGAGCCAAATCAGGATCACGGCTGTGCGCCGAGCGGCGAGCAGGGCGTCGGGTTGTGGGAGCGCGCCGCGAGATCGGTTCTCGTTCCAAGTTTGCTCCCAGAGCCAATCGACCGGGGGCGGCGACGCGTTGGCCAGGCGGAGGCTCAAGGCCCACAGGTAGCGGGTAAGGGGTGCGTTGACCAGGCGATAGTGGGCTGCGCGGGTACGGATATCGGGGTCATAGGCGAGGCGGCCCGGATTCGTATAGCCATCGTTTGCCATGTAGAGATATGTCGCTTCGTCGGGATGGAAGGGCACTTCGCCCACCGTAGCCCAGGCCCAGATAAGCCATACCGCGCTGAACCCGGCGAGGATATACCCTGTTGCATGGGCTATCCTGGGCCGAAACGGGGAAGAAACTTGTGATTGCCGACGGGAGGGCGTACCCGTCACGGCTTACTCCAGATGAGGCGAGTGCGTTCGACACGCGCGATTTCCCAGGGCAATCCCAGCGCGTCTAAGACTTCGTCCGGCCGTCCAGTTGCGCCAGGTTCGGCGCGCAACCGCATCCAAAGCCGCGGGGCCGGTTCATTGACGCGTTGGGGCAAGACCTCGAGAGCCTCAATGAGCGGTCGCAGATCGTACGTCCCGCCCCGTTTACCCGGCTTTGGGCGATGCAGGTGCTCCGCGGCCATGACGCGCGCAACCCGCTCGGTCAGGTCCATCACTGGCTCCAGAAAACGCACCTCATATTCGGCCGCGCGCACTTGGTTTTGCAGCGCGGGCTCGTCCAACGGAACCTCTTCTACATGGAGGACGCGCAACCCTGGCGGCTGCGCGCGCTCGAGCTTTCGTCGAACTTGCTGCACGTCCATGGGGTGTTCCAACCACACATCGGCCACTTCCGCGCGGCCGGTCACGCCCAGGGGCAACGCGGCCGCGATGTGGAGCTTAGTGCGTGGGTTGTAGCCTTGGGTGTGTAGCACGGGCAGTTGGGCACGGCGAAACATGCGTTCCAACGCGGTTTGCACATCCAGGTTGCTAGTAAAGCGCATGGGTTCTGTTTTAGCAAAAGTGATGCGCAAACGTTGGGGCCTTGGCCCCGGTGGACGGGGCCCTGTAGGGATCGGTCGCATGTTCATCCTCCGTGCCAAGATCGCGAGCCAGACTAGAGCCCAGCCTGGTTATTCATTGTACCAAGCCCGCGGCTGTAGGCGTTGGGGGGTGCAAGCAAATCTTGTAGAAGTGAGAGATAAAAAAGGGCCAACCTGTGGTAGGATAGCCCTCCTTCCAAACCCTCAACAGGAGGCCCCGCCATGGAGTTTCCCATAGATTTCGTTGCCGAAGCGTTCGACGCCTATTTTCAGCACGAGGCGCATCCGCAAGGTATCGACCTCGACGAGCTCTCGTTGGTGGAACTCACCCAAGCGCTGTACCAAGGCCTGCAAGCCCTGGGGGCGAAGATCATCCAACGCCGTTTGGAAGCCAAGGACCAAAGGCTACACCAGCAAGGGGTGGTGTGCACCCAGGAGGGCTGCGCCGAAGCGGGGCAGTCCATGCGTCGCACGGCCCGACGAACGGCCCAGGTCACCACGGTGTTCGGCGAGGT